>JAJYRV010000025.1:0-1304 GCA_021793935.1 Actinomycetes bacterium
AGCGGTAGCGCCCGGGCACGCAAATCTCCCCCAAGAAAGTCCGGGGTCCAGGAGTCTTGGGGGAGATCAGGGTGATATGTGCGCAACATTATGTGGGAACTGGCAGTGGCGGCGCCGGGGCCGCGTTGGTCCACACGCGGGGCAGTGGCGCGGGTGTCCGGGCGCGTGCGCGGTTACTTCTCTCCGCGGACCCGATCGACGATCTTCCACGTCCCGGGCAGGACGAGTGCCGCCGCGACCATCTTCACGGCATCGCCGATGAGGAATGGGAGCACTCCCAGCGCGAGACCGGCGGCAAAATCCACACCGAGGAACGCCATGAGCCACGGCACCCCCACAACGTAGGCGGCGATGGTCGAGGCACCAGCGAGCGCGGCGGTTTTCCAAACGGAGCGGTCAGCGGCGCGGCGGGCGAGGATCCCCGCGATGTACGCGGCGGGCACGTAGCCGATGACATACCCGAACGAGGCGAATGCCCAACCGAAGCTCTGCTCGGCGAAGATCGGTGCTCCGGCCATCCCCGCGATGAGGTACAGCAGCGCGCTCGCGGTGCCGAGTCGGGGACCGAGGCCCGCGCCGAGGAGGACCACCGCGCCGGTGGCGAGCGAGACGGGCACCGGGGTGAATGGAAGTGGCACCGCTACTTGCGAAGCGATCGCCAGGAACGCCGTCCCCCCAAGTACGAGGGCAGCAGTGCGCAGCGCTCGAACAGGCAGGGCGAGCGTGCGGCCAGGAATTAGATCCGCGAGAACCGGCGCGGGGATAGCAGACATGCAAACCTCAACTTTCGTCAACCGATAGTCAACCACACCTCGCTCCCCCTAGCCCACAGCCACGCGTAGGAGTCCATCGATCGAGCGGGTCACCGGTGCCTGGCATCCATACCGTTGCGCGAGTTCGAGCACATGGCCGCTGAACGCGTCCAGCTCTAGCGGCCGCCCGGCGGCGAGGTCTTCGGCCATCGAAGAGGAGATATCCATGCGTTCGGCTGTTGCCATCGCCTGTGCGTAGGCGTCTTCCGCGAGCGGCGCCCCAGCGGCGCGGCCCGTGGCGGTCGCTTCGGAAACCAGGTCAACAAAAATCTGCCGGGTCGCGGCGTCGGCGAGGATCGACCCGAGCCTCTTCCCGGTGAGCGCGGTGAGGGGATTCAACCCGCAGTTGAACAGAAACTTCTGCCATTTCGCGGTGAGGATCGCCTCGTCCCTCACCGCCTCGATGCCCGCTTCGTGGCACAGGGGCACGAACCGCCCCGCGGCGCCGCCCGGACCGCGGCCCGCGTACGGGCCGACGAAGATCCGGGGCGG
>JAJYRV010000025.1:1314-13454 GCA_021793935.1 Actinomycetes bacterium
GCCCGCTTCGTAGCACAGGGGCACGAACCGCTCCGCTGCGCCGCGTGCGAGGTCTCCCGCTGCATCTCCGGCGCCGCCTCCTGCGCCGCCGCCCGACGCGCCGCCGCCCGCGTACGGGCCGACGAAGATCCGGGGCGGGGAGGTGCATTCGACCTCGCCTGGCCCATTTCGGTGCGCGCCGATGTACAGCACTCCAGAAAGCACATTCTCCGGGCCGAAATGCCGGGCCAACGCGTCGTCGCAGCGGACCCCGTTCTGGAGAGAGAGCACGGAGGTTCCTGGTTCGCGGAGCCTGTCGATTATGGGCAGCACGACGTCGGTGTCGTACGTTTTCACGCAGACAAGCACCACGTCCAGCGGCGCCCCGCTCGCGCCGCGAGCTGGCCGGTGCGGGCCGCTGGTATCGAGGACATCGGCGGGCGTTGCCCGCCACCCGCCGTCGTCGTCGACAATCCCGATCCCCTCCCGCGCAATCTTGTGAGCGGATGTTCCCCGTGCCGCGAGGGTGACCCCGATTCCCGCCCGAGCGAATCTCGCCGCAAGATAGGCGCCGGTAGCTCCGGCGCCCACGATGCCCACGCGTGCCACGAACGTCCTCCCTGTCCGTCTTCCCGACCGGTATTTTCCGCGAGTACGCCCGCAAACAGCGGGGTTTCGATAGGATTTAAGTGTCACGGTAACACTGCCGCTACGCCTGCCGTATTTTACGCGCACTCGACAGAATGTGCGCGATCGGCCGTGACCTACAAACTGCAATGAAGGAGTTACATTGAACTCGGTGATCTTAGCGCTCATCGGCGTTGCAATGATGTTGCTCGGGTACTTCCTATATTCGAAGTACTTGAGTAAACGGATCTACAAACTAGATGAGAACTTCGAAACTCCCGCACACACCCAACGCGACGGCGTTGACTACGTGCCAACAAACAAGTTCGTCCTATGGGGGCACCACTTCACCTCCGTCGCCGGTGCCGCGCCCATCGTTGGGCCCGCCGTTGCGGTGATCTGGGGCTGGCTGCCCGCGTTCCTCTGGGTGACCCTCGGAACCGTGTTCTTCGCCGGGATGCACGATCTCGGAGCCCTGTGGGCATCGGTGCGGCACCGGGGCCAATCGATCGGGACCCTTTCCGGGCGTTATATCGGCTCCAATGGCCGCAACCTGTTCCTCGTCGTCATCTTTCTCCTGCTGCTGATGGTCAACGCGGCGTTCGCCGTCGTGATCACCGACCTGCTGCTCACGACACCGTCGTCGGTGATTCCGACGTGGGGAGCCCTCGTCGTCGCGCTGTTGGTCGGCCAGGCGATCTACCGTTTCCGGTGGAACCTCGTTGCCGTCTCGATCGTCGGCGTGGTCGCGTTGTACGGCCTCATCATCCTCGGCGATGCCTATCCCGTGGTCCTACCCGAAACCATCCTGGGCCTGTCATCCGCGTCCTTCTGGGTGATCGTGCTGTTCCTCTATGCGGGGCTTGCTTCGATCCTGCCCGTCTGGGTGCTTCTGCAACCGCGGGACTACATCAATGGGCTGCAGCTGTTCATCGGCCTGGGGATCCTCTACATCGGTGTGCTCATTGCGAGCCCGTCGGTCGTCGCCCCCGCGTACAACAGCGCCGTTCCCGAAGGCACGCCGGGCATCGTGCCACTGCTGTTCGTCACGATTGCCTGCGGGGCGATCTCCGGGTTCCACGGAATCGTGTCCTCGGGAACCAGTTCGAAACAGCTCGACAAAGAGACCGACGCCCGCTTCGTCGGCTACTTCGGCGCGGTGGGTGAAGGGCTCCTCGCCCTCGGTGCGATCATCGCGGCGACCGCCGGATTCCGGTCGCTCGCAGACTGGGAAGAGATGTACCACGCATTCAACGAAGGCGGAGTCGCCGCGTTCGTCCAGGGCGGAGGCTCGATCGTCAATCAAGGGTTGGGGATCCCCACCTCGCTCTCGGCGACCATCCTCGCCACGATGGCCGTGTTGTTCGCCGCGACGACGATGGATACCGGAGTCCGCCTCCAACGTTTCGTCGTGCAAGAGGCCGCCGACATCTTCGGATTCAAACTCGGCAAGGGAGTTGCCACGATCGTCGTGCTCATCTTCGGGATGGGGCTGGCATTCGGCGCCGGTGCGGATGGTTCGGGCGGGATGGTCATCTGGCCGCTGTTCGGTACGACCAACCAGCTCATGGCCGCGCTGACGCTGGCCATCCTCGCGGTGATCCTCACCCGGAAGCGCCGTCCGACCCTGCCTATCCTCATCCCGATGGTCTTCGTTGGACTGATGACCCTGTACGCACTGGTGGTACAGCTCGGGCAGTTCTACTCCGAGAAGAACTGGCTGTTGTTCGGCATGGACCTCGTCATCCTCGTCGCTTCCCTCTGGGTGATAACGACGGCGCTCGGCGCCATTGGCCGCGCCCGGCGCGAGCCTCCCGAGCTCGAGGATGAGGAACCGGAGATCGCCGAATCTACCGGGAAACCCTTCTAGAGGGAGGGCCCGTGGTACCCGGTGACAACGAACGCAGCCTGTGGGAGCGCTTCTCCCACGGGCTGCGGGAGTTCTATGTCGCGCCCTATCGGCGCACGTTCGCCCGAGCACGGCGGGAAGAGGAGGACCTGTTCATGGTGATGGTTCTCGCTGAAGCCCTGGGCGTGCCCAACCCGGTGAGCTACTACACCATCGAACTCCTCCCCGTGATTTATGAACG
The DNA here is from genome assembly GCA_021793935.1 of Actinomycetes bacterium. The sequence continues at coordinate 4,011 of JAJYRV010000025.1, forward strand.
CTTCCACGACTGGCACAAACGCCAGGGCATGGACTCTTCCCCGTTGGAGTATCTCGCGTGCTGTTAGACATCGCCGCTTCGAAAAAACTACTCTTCGTGGGCGGAAAAGGTGGGGTCGGGAAAACTTCCATCGCCTCGACCATCGCGCTCGCACGGGCCGACGCGGGTGCGCGGGTCCTCATCGTTTCCACCGATCCCGCTCACAGCTTGGGGCACTTGTGGGATATGCGCATTGGTGACGAGATCACCGAGCTTGGCCCGCGTGGTGTTTACGGGCTGGAGATTAACCCCGCTAGCGCCACCGATGAGCACCTCGCTCAGGTCGAAGAACGCCTGAATAAGCTCGTGCCTGACCATATGCGCTCAGAGGTGCGCAAGCATCTCCAACTCGCGAGGGAGGCACCGGGCACCCACGAGGCAGCGATGCTCGAACGGATCGCCACGACCGTGGAGACCTATGGCCCGCAGTTCGACCTTGTCATCTTCGACACTGCCCCATCCGGGCATACTGCCCGGCTGATGACCTTGCCGGAAACGATGGCCACGTGGACCCAGGGGATGTTGCACCGTCACGACCGTTCCGAAAAGCTCACCCGCGCACTGCAGGGCCTGGACGAGGAGGACCCCGGCCTCGACGTCGTGGCCGTCGGCCGGGGACAATCACGTGCTGAACGCGACAGCGAGATCCGCCGAGTTCTCCTCGCCCGCCAGGAACGGTTCACGCAACTCCGCGCGGCCCTGCAGGACTCGGACGAGACCGCCTTCATCGTTGTGTTCCAGGGCGAACGCCTTCCCGCCCTAGAAACGGTCGAACTCGTCGATCAACTCCGGCGTTCCGGGATGGAGTGCGCTGCGGGCGTGGTCAATCGCCGGTCGCCTGCCGATGCCGGAGATCTGCTCGCCCAACGCCGGCAGCAGGAAGCCGAGCACATTGCATACGTCACGGACGCCCTGCCCGATCTCCCACTCGTTGAAGTTCCCCTGCTCGGCGAAGACCTCCAAGCGCCGAGGACGCTCCGGGAGATTGCTACCTACCTCGCCTGAGTATGCTGCACCTCGCCTGGCTCTTCTCTGCGGGGGCACGCCAGCGGATCGCTGCGCAGGTAGCGCTGTCACCACAGTTGCCCCTCACTCACCGGGTCGTCGGGCGGCCGGTTGACTAGTTCTTTCTCCCGCGCAACGGGAGCGGCTAATCCACCGGTGGCTCTGGCACGCGGATCGACCGAGGAGATTCGGGGTGGCCGTGGCCTGTTGCCGGCGCTCGAGGAAGAATCCTCACGCGGGGGTGGTGCGGTACGCATCTGGGACACGCGCGAGGTGGGCCGGCGCGTGGTCTCGCCCGAATCCCGGCGTCGTGGGGAGGCCCGAGACTCATCGGGTGGCACGCTGGGCATAGTTCCGCCAGGAGAACGGCTCGGCGGGGGAAGTTCCCCGGAGGAGGCAGGGGAGGAGTGCCCGGGTGGATCGATCACGCGGCCGTGCCGGCTTGTAAAAATCCATTCACCTCGACGCCGGGTGATAGAAATATCTCGCTCGTGCACCAAGTCATGGTGTCGATAACAGAGCAAGATGCCCAGGTCCACGTCGGTGTTGCCCTTATGTTTGGCCCACGAGATTGAGTGGTGGATCTCGCCGAATCCGGGCGGCTCATCGCAGCCGGGATATCTGCAGGTGCGATCCCGGGCAATGATTGCTCGGGTTTGGTGCGCGGTGAAGATGCGTTGCTCGCGCCCCACGTTGAGAACCGTGGAGTCGGGCCCGAAGATCACCCTTGCGAGCATGGATTCGCACGTGAAACGAGCGAGAACTTTATGCGGGATGGGCGTTCCGTCCGGTAACTGCGCCGGAGCGGCTCCCTGCAGCTGCGTGTAGTCGAGGGACGTGGAAATCACGTGCTCGTCTCCGGGCTTCCAGGATTTCGCCCACTCGGCCTCGTCGAGAACCTCGCCGAGGCCGAAGGCCGCGCCACTTTCAGTATCGCCCGCGGGCATGATGGGACCGCTTGCCTCAACGAGGCGGCGCAGGGTGTCATATTCCACGGTGACCGTCAGATGCGGCCTGATTCGAGCAGTTGGCATTTGGAAGCCTGCGTCGAGGGACTGTGCGGCAAGGGCGATGAGCGCATCAGCGCGCCGCTCGTTGTAGGGGCGGAGATCCTCGGCGGATCGGCGACCCATGTGAGCTCTCAAGGCCTCATCAAGCAGGGCGCCGCTCGCGGGGTTCAACCATCCGTAGAGGTGATAGCCATCGGTCGTAGGCGCCAGCGACACTTCCTCTTTAGCGGTCTCTTTGCGCCACCGCCGATCGGCGGCTTCCGGGTCGGTTTCGATCGCCCACGAATTCGCGACTTTGGCGAACTTCGTTGCGTCCATCTCCTGTGCCTGTCGGAGAAGGTACTCTTCGCCGCGTTCGGGGTCGGCCAGTTTCTCCCGTTGCTTATCGGTCTTCGTGCACCGCTGAGCAATTATCTGTGCATGGTCGGAGCTGATCGTGCCCTGCGCGAGTGCCTGCCGCGTCGCGGGCAGGTCATCTTGGAGGGATTTGGACAGCCGCACCGCTTTGCCCGCGGTTCCCCGGGTCGAGCCCGTTTGCGAGGTGACCCACGAGTCGAAGTTGCGCTGCCCGTCGAGCGCCCATTTCCCGCTCGTTTCGGCAGCGGCGAGAACGTCCGCTTGAATCGCGGTGGTCGTGCGCATGATTTGTTCCAGCTCCCGAACGAGATCTCGGGCAGAGCCAGAGACCGCCGCACTCCAGTCCGTTGCCGCGAGCTCCCTGAGCCCGCCCGAGATCGCGCGCAGCTTTTGAAGCTCGACACCTGGGCCGGGGGCACGCTCAGCATTCCCCGCAGATGGGGGAGTGGGGCTGGGCGGCGGTGCCATTGCTGCTCCTTACGAGGGCTGATATATCCATCATAGTAGAACGGATGTTCGCCGTCTAGGGATATGGGTCACGAAATGATAACGAAGGCGGGTGGCCGCTCCGGCCTCGGCGCCCGCTCGAGACCCCCGCCCAGCGCCAAAAACACTGCGCCTCGCCACGCGCCGAGAGGGGTGCGATCGATGTGCCTCAATGGTCTCACTCGCCTGTGACACCGCTTCGCGGGGCCGCACGCACGCGCCGAGAAGGCCACCCGCCTCGTCTCGCACCCGCCAACCGGCGCTGGGAGGCGCGGCTCCGGTCTAAGGTGGAGCGCGGGAGGTAGCTATGAATGCTGAACACGGCGAACCGATTCGCTGGGGATTCATCGGGCTTGGTCGAATGGCCGCGAACGTTGCCGGAGACTGGGCGAACCAACGAAACGGCGAGCTCTACGCCGTCGCCTCACGATCGGTGGAACGCGCGGAGAAGTTCGCGAGTAGGTTCGGTGCGGCGAAGGCGTATGGCTCGTACACGGAACTCCTTGCTGATCCGCAGGTCGATGCCGTCTACGTGGCCACGCCGCACTCGGTGCACACACGGGATGGCCTGGCCGTCATCGCCGCCGGGAAACCCCTACTCATGGAGAAGGCGTTCACCGCGACCCTCGAGGGTGCGCAACAACTCGTACGCGCGGCACGCGAGGCGGAGCTCTTCGCGATGGAAGCAATGTGGACCCGGTTCCAACCGGCGATCGTCAAAACGCGCGAACTCATCAATGAGGGAGCGATCGGCGAGGTGCGCACCGTGCATGCCGATCTGGGCGTGGCCCGGCCGGTCGACGCGAGTGACCGGCTCTTCGCTCTTGATCTCGGCGGGGGAACGCTGCTCGACCTCGGGGTCTACGTCGTCAACTTCGCCCACATGATCCTAGGAAAGCCCGAACACGTCACCGCGAGTGGAATCATCGGCGAGACCGGCGTCGACGTGGAATCCTCGCTCCTGCTCGAGTACGACGGCGGAAAGACGGCGCTGCTATCGACCTCCTTCCTTGCGCCCTCGCCCGGGTATGCCCGCGTGTTCGGCACGCACGGGTGGATCGACATCCCGCCGCGTTTCCATCACCCCGACCGGCTCGTGCTGCACCGCACGGGTGCCCAAGCGCAGGAATTCGCCCTTCCTCCCCGCGGGGTGGGGTACGCGCACGAATTCGACGAGGTGAGCACCGCGCTCGCCGCGGGGCGCACGGAGTCGCGCGTGATGCCGCTGCAGGCGTCGCTCGAGGTGCAAGAGGTCCTGCAGACCGCCGCCGATGCCATCGGAGTGCCCCTGCGCGAGCTGGATTAGGTGCGCGAGCTTGGACTAGGGGTCAGCGCAACGAGGCGCTGGCTCGGCTCACGCCTCGTTGAGGAAGCCGCGCACGATCGGGTCGAGCTGATCGAACTCGATCAAGAAGCCATCGTGCCCATAGGCGGAGGTGACTTCCACGTACTCCCCGCCGGTCCCCTCCGCGATCGCCTTCGCCTGCTCCGCGGGGAACAGCCGATCGGAGCTCACCCCGACCGACAGCACTCGGGCAGTGATCCCCGCAAGCGCCGCGTCCACCCCGCCCCGGTTGCGCCCGAGGTCATGGGTGAGCATCGTGTGGGTGAGGATCACGTAGGAGTTCGCGTCGAACCGGCGGGCAAGTTTGCCGCCGTGATAGTCGAGGTAGGACTGGACGGCGAATCGGCCCTGCCCGCCGATCGGCTCTTCCCCGCCCTGGGGCAGGCGGCCGAACCGCTCATCGAACTCCACCGCTGAGCGGTAGGTGGTGTGGGCGATCTGGCGAGCGATCCCGAGCCCGACGTGGGGACCGTCGTTGTCCGCCGCGTCGTAATAGTCCCCGCCGCGGTACTTGGGATCGCCTTGGATCGCGAGGATCTGCGGGTGCGCCCACGCGATCTGATCCCCGGAGGTCTGGGCAGCCGTCGCGATCGCGAGGACCGCGCCGACCCGGCTGGGGTACCCAGCTGCCCATTCGAGTGCCCGGTGCCCGCCAACGGACCCGCCGACCACGGCGTGCCAGCGAAAAATCCCGAGCCGATCGGCGAGTTCGGCCTCCGCGGCGACCTGATCGCGCGTGGTGAGGAAGGGGAAACGCGACCCCCAAGGCGAACCATTGGGGGAGGCGGACGCGGGTCCGGTCGATCCCTGGCACCCGCCGAGAACGTTCGGGGCGACCACGAAGTACCGATCGGTATCGATCGCCTTCCCCGGACCCACGAGGTCACTCCACCAGCCCGCGCTCAGGTGCCCCTCCTCGGCGTCCCCGAGCACGTGGGAGTCGCCCGTGAGCGCGTGCAGGATGAGGACGGCGTTCGATGCATCCGCATTGAGCTCGCCCCAGGTTTCATAGGCCATCGTGACGGCGGGAAGTTGGCCGCCCGCCTCCAGGTACAGCGAGCCAAGATCGATGAACTGCCGATTCCCCACAGGCGCACCGGGCTGCCACGCCGCTGAGGCGGGGATCCGCTCGGGGAGCCGGTGCGGGCGCGCAGGGTGGCGCACCGGGCGGGGGCCCGCCGGGGCGGGCGGGGCGCCCCGGTCGGCGGTGGAGACGGGCATGAGGGCGTGACTGCGAACAGGGGTGGCGGGCCTGGCCTCGTCGTCAAATCGGAAGTTCATGGTGCCTCCTTGCCTGGGCGGGAATCCTCGGCGCTGATCCTGACTCGTTCTCGTTAGGCGGTCGCGGTGACTTCTTCGGTGACGGCCGCGGCGGCTGCGAAGCCGATGCGCAGGTCTTCGAGGATGTCGTCGATGTGTTCGATCCCGACGGCAAGGCGCACGAGCCCCGGGCCGGCGCCGGCGGCCTCCTGCTCTTCCGCAGTCAGTTGCGAGTGGGTGGTCGAGGCGGGGTGGATGACGAGCGAACGCACATCGCCGATGTTGGCGACGAGGGAGTGCAGTTCGAGGGCGTTGACGAACGCCTTGCCCGCTTCCAGTCCGCCGGCGATCTCGAAGGAGATCACCGCACCGGAACCCTTCGGGGCGTACTTCTGCGCGAGCTCGTAGTACGGGCTGGAGGGGAGGGAAGCCCACTGGATGGACTCCACTTGCTCATGCCCGTCGAGGAAGGCCGCCACCTTGTGGGTGTTCTCGATGTGGCGCTCGACCCGCAGCGAGAGGGTCTCGATCCCCTGGGCGATGAGGAACGCGTTGAAGGGTGCCACCGCCGGACCGAGGTCGCGCAGGAGCTGCGCGCGCGCCTTGAGGATATAGGAGAGGTTCGCCCCGAACGCGCTGTCAACGCCGAGGTCCCGGGCGTAGGTGAGACCGTGGTAGCTCGGGTCCGGGGTGTTGAACCCGGGGAAGCGCTCGGGGTACTGCCCGTAGTCGAACGATCCGCCGTCAACGATGACCCCGGCGATGGAGTTGCCGTGCCCGCCGAGGTATTTCGTGGCCGAGTGGACGACGACGTCGGCGCCCCAGTCCAGCGGACGCAGCAGGTACGGGGTGCCCACCGTGTTGTCGACGATGAGCGGCACGCCGAAGTCGTGCGCGACGGCGGCAACGGCCTCGATGTCGAGAATGTCGCCCTTGGGGTTCGGGATGGATTCGCCGAAGAAGAGCTTCGTGTTGTCCTGGATCGCGCTGCGCCACGATTCGGGATCCTCGGGGTTATCGACGAAGGTCACCTGGATGCCGAGCTTGGGAAGGGTGTGTGCGAAGAGGTTGTAGGTCCCGCCGTAGAGGGAGGGGGAGGCGACGAGGTGGTCGCCGGCTTCGGCAATGTTGACGATCGCGAGGAATTCTGCCGATTGGCCGGAGGCGACGAGCAGCGCACCCACGCCCCCTTCGAGTGAGGCGAGGCGATCCTCCACCACCTGCTGGGTGGGGTTGGTGATCCGCGTGTAAATCGGGCCGAGGTCGGACAGGGCGAACCGGTTCGCCGCCTCGTCGGTGTCTTTGAAGACGTAGGACGTCGTCTGGTAGATCGGCAGCGCTCGCGCCCCGGTCTCCGCGTCGGGGGTCTGGCCCGCATGGATCTGCCGGGTTTCGAAGTTCCAGTTGGTGGTCATGTCATTTCTCCTGAAGGTCTTGCGGGATGACATGGCCCAGCGCGCGCTGATACTCATCCATCCCTAAGTCGGTGTGGATCGCAGCACGCTCAACCTGCCCGGCGGTGATGCTCTGCGCCCTTCTGCAATTTCCGTGTGCCAGAGCGGCGGGATCGGTCAGCAGGAACTGGGCAGCATGAACGTGCGTATCAGCGGCACATTCGTAGGAACATGCCCCTCACATTAGAGCGACTCCTCCCGAACGCCAAATGGTGTCCGAATAGTGGACGACGGCGCGGCCGGGGTCGCGGGGCAGCTCCCCTTCCCGCCCCTCGCTCGGGCGGCGCCCGGAATTTGGGACTGGTGTTAAAAATGTGAAAGATGTGATTTATGGGGCTCGTGTTCACAAATGTGAGAGTCTCTAGTACCGTTACCGAAGACTGCTATGCCCGACTGCACGTGACGAGGAGAGTAATCGGTGAGACCTAGACGGTTGCTGGCGATCGGCGCGACAGCGCTCGCCGGCATTCTCGTGGCACCTGCGGCTCTCGCGGTCCCCTCCGAGGATGACATTGACGCGGTTCGGGGCGAGGCCGAGGCCACCCGAGCGCTCGTCTCCGAGATCGAGGTTGACCTCGCGCGCACGAGTGCGGAGTACGACGCCGCGATGGAGCGGGTGCAGGTCGCCGCGGAGGAATACAACTCTGCCCAAGAGGCGCTCAACGAAGCTGAAGCCGAGGCGAAGGACGCCCAGGACGAACTCACCGAGGCCCTCGCAGACCTGGATGAGGCGCGGGCGCTCGTGGCGGGCATCGCCACCTCCGCCTACCGCAACGGCGGGAACTTCAGCCAGCTCTCGCTGTTCCTGGAGTCGGACGGGATCTCCGAGGCGATTTCCTCGGCGAACACCTACTCCATCCTCGGCACCCACGCCGATGGCGCTGAACAACAGCTCGACGCCGCCACGCTCGCGGCCGACACGGCGAAGGAGCGGGCGGAGGAGGCCGTCGCAGATCAGGAAGCGGCAGCTGAGGACCTGAAGGCCGCCCACGCGCAGACGACGTTGGAAGCAGAGGCTGCCCAAGAGGCGATGGACGCGACCTCCGCGGAGCGCGACGCTCTCCTGGGGCGGTTGGCGGATCTTCGCAACACCACCGTCGAGATGGAGCAGGAGCGCCAGGAACACCTCGATGAGCAGCGCCGGGAGCGGGAGAACCGCGCCGCGCAGGCCGAAGCCGAGCGCGCCGAACAGCAGCAGGAGGAATCGGAGCAGGCCTCTCCTGAGCCGTCGTCTGAACCATCGCCGTCGAGCGAGCCTTCGTCGAGCCCCTCGGCGAGTCCATCGGCCACGCCCACGAGTTCGCCCTCCCCGACCTCCTCGCCCTCCCCGACCCAGACAGCCTCGCCGTCGCCTACCCCGACGAGCACCCCGTCGCCGTCGCCGACGGCGGATGCGCCCAAACCCAAACCCAAGCCGAAGCCGAAACCGGATCCCAAGCCCAAGCCGCCGGAGTCCTCCAGCGCCGGCGCAACGGCGCTCGCCTGGGCGAAGACCCAGATCGGCAAGCCATACGTGTGGGGAAGCGCTGGTCCCAACTCGTATGACTGCTCGGGTCTGACCCAGGCCGCGTTCGCCCAGGCGGGAGTGAACCTGCCACGCAACTCCGGCGCACAGTACAACGTGGGCACGAAGGTGTCGGTGAACAACATGAAGCCCGGCGACCTGGTCTTCTACTCCAACAACGGTTCTCCCAGCGGGATCTACCACGTCGCGATCTACGCGGGCAACGGGATGCGGCTGCACGCGCCGAGCCCGGGCAAGACCGTCGAACTCGTGCCGATGTGGTGGGCGAACGTGTTACCCAGCGCCGTGCGGATCTAACGCTCAACCGACGAAGAACCCCGTTGCACCGGGTGTCCCTCGGCGCAACGGGGTTCGTTGTGAACGTGGGGTCTGCCGCAGCGCTCGTCGAACCGGGCGGGGCTCGCCGAACTGGGCGGGACCCTGGAATTCAGTCGAGCTTGGGAGCGGTGGCGTGGTTGGGGATACCGGCGTCCTTCGCCCGATCGAAGGAGCGGCGGATCTCCGCCTCGGCATCCTCGCGGCCGACCCAGTGGGCGCCCTCAACAGACTTGCCGGGCTCGAGGTCCTTGTACACCTCGAAGAAGTGCTGGATCTCGAGGCGGTGGAATTCCGATACATCGTCGATATCGCTGCGCCAGGAGGCCCGCTGGTCGCCCTTGGGGACGCACAGGACCTTGTCGTCCCCACCGGCTTCGTCGCGCATGCGGAACATCCCCAGCGCGCGGCACCGGATGAGGCAACCGGGGAAGGTGGGTTCCTCCAGGAGGACGAGGGCGTCGAGCGGGTCGCCGTCCTCCCCCAGTGTTCCTTCAATGAACCCGTAATCGTCCGGGTACCGGGTTGAGGTGAACAGCATCCGGTCCAAGCGGATGCGCCCCGTTTCGTGGTCAACCTCGTACTTGTTTCGTTGACCCTTGGGGATCTCGATCGTGACGTCGAACTCCACAGTCTTCCTCTTCTAGT
>JAJYRV010000026.1 GCA_021793935.1 Actinomycetes bacterium
GATGACCACAGAAATTCACTCCCAGAGTTCAATTCCCGCCGACCAGCCCTCCGTGTTGTTCGTGTGTGTCCACAACGCTGGGCGTTCCCAAATGGCCGCCGGCTACGTCCGGGAGCTTGGCCAAGGCCGCATCGAGGTCCGCTCTGCCGGGTCCGAACCCGCCGACCAACTCAACCCGGTCGCGGTCGAAGCCATGGCTGAAGAAGGCATTGACATTACCGCGGCCACCCCGAACATCCTGACCCCGGAGGCCGTCAAAGCCTCCGATGTCGTTATCACCATGGGCTGTGGCGATGCCTGCCCTATTTTCCCTGGCAAACGCTATGAAGACTGGGAACTCGAGGACCCGGCCGGCCAAGGCATTGAGGCCGTCCGGGCCATTCGCGACGACATTAAAGCCCGCGTCCAACAGCTCGTATCCGAGCTGTTAGTTCCGACAAAGTCCTAACGCCTCAAGATGAACAGGATCCAACCGAAGATGACCACCACCACTGAGTTCACTGATGCCACCGACCAACTGCTCATCGTAGGGTCCGGCCCAGCCGGCTACACTGCGGCCATCTATGCCGGCCGGGCAGGCCTCACACCCCGCGTCATTGCCGGTTCCGTGAGCCATGGCGGTGCACTCATGACCACCACCGACGTCGAAAACTTCCCCGGCTTTCCTGGCGGCATCCAGGGCCCAGACCTGATGATCGCCCTGGCCAAGCAGGCCGCAGACTTTGGTGCCATCATCGAATACGACGACGCCAAGAGCCTCGATCTGGACGGTGACCTCAAGCAGGTCACCACCCACGGCGGGGCCACTTATCGGGCTCCCGCGGTCATCATCGCCACCGGATCCGAATATAAGCAGCTGGGTTTGCCCGAGGAAGCCCGGTTGACCGGTCATGGCGTCTCGTGGTGCGCGACCTGCGACGGCTTCTTCTTCCGCGACCAACACATCGTGGTGGTCGGTGGCGGCGACTCCGCCATGGAAGAAGCCCTGTTCCTAACCCGCTTTGCTGACCGGGTGACCATCGTGGTCCGCCGAGACGAACTGCGCGCCTCCAAGATTATGGCCGATCGTGCCCAACAGCACGAGAAAATCCAGTTCATCTACAACAGCCAGGTCACCGCGATTCACGGCGACCAAAAAGTCACCGGCCTGACCCTGACCGATACCATCACCGGCCACCAGCGCCCACTGGACGCCACCGGGGTGTTCATCGCCATCGGGCATGTGCCCCGCACCGAACTGGTCCAAGACGCACTCGACCTGGACGATGAAGGCTACATTCACGTCCAGGGTCGCACCACGCTAACCAATGTGCCCGGGGTCTTTGCTTGTGGCGACGTGGTCGATAGCCGTTACCGCCAGGCCATCACCGCTGCCGGCACGGGTTGCTCTGCGGCGCTGGATGCCGAACGCTACCTGGCCGCACTGACCTCACCCACCGCGATCGCCCCCGTTCTGCAGGAGACCTCCCATGCCTAATACCATCACCTCGACCCGCAACACTCCACAGTCCGATCAGCTACCGGTGATCATTATCGGTGCCGGCCCGGTCGGGCTGGCCGCCGCCGCCCATGTCCTGGAACGCGGCCTCACCCCCGTGGTCCTAGAAGCCGGCGCCTCGGTCGGTGCCGCCATCGCCCAATGGGGCCACACCCGGTTGTTCTCGCCCTGGGAATACAACATTGATGACGCCGCACGCCGCCTGCTCGACACGACTGGTTGGGATGCACCTGACCCGGATGTGCTGCCGACTGGTCACGAACTCCTCGACGACTATCTCACTCCATTGGCTGAAGCGTTGGGCGACCGCATCCGCACCGGTGCCCGGGTGGTGGCTGTGTCTCGTGACGGGATGGATAAAACCCGCAGCGCCCACCGCGCCGACACTCCGTTATTAGTCCGCATCACAACCGCCGGGGGCGCTGAAGAAGACCTCACCGCCCAGGCCGTGCTGGATGCCTCGGGCACTTGGAACCAGACCAATCCGCTGGGCCGATCCGGGCTACCCGCCCCCGGCGAAACCGCCGCAACCGCGCACGGCCTCATCACCGCACCCCTGCCTGATGTTCATGGCACTGATCGGCACCGCTTCGCTGACCGCCACGTGGTAGTGGTCGGTGCTGGACACTCCGCCGCCAACACCTTGTTGGACTTAGCTGACCTTGCACAACACGCCCCCGGGACGCGTATCAGTTGGGCCGTACGGGGTGCTGATGTCTCGGCGGTCTACGGCGGCGAGGCCCAGGATGAACTGGCCGCCCGCGGCGCGCTGGGGACCCGGCTCCGTCACCTGGTCTCCACCGGGGCCATTGAAGTGCACACCGAATTCGTCATCACTGGGTTTGCTGCTGGGCATAACGGGCTGACGGTCCAGGCCACCACCCCGGCAGGACCCACCGAACTCAACGTGGATGTGCTCGTACCAGCCACCGGGTTCCGACCCGACCTTGACATCCTCTCCGAACTGCGCCTCGAGCTGGACCCCGCGGTGGAAGCACCGCGTCAGCTGGGCCCGCTGATCGATCCGGAATTTCATTCCTGTGGCTCCGTGCAACCCCATGGTGAACGCATGCTGGCCCACCCCGAACCCGGGTTCTATATTGTTGGCATGAAAAGCTACGGCCGAGCCCCCACGTTTTTGATGGCCACCGGCTATGAGCAAGTCCGCTCCATCGCCGCCGCCCTGGCCGGCGACCAGCAAGCCGCCGACGATGTCCACCTGGTGCTCCCCGAAACCGGGGTGTGCACCACCGACCTGGGCGGCACCTGCGATACCCCCGCCCCAGCCACCCCCGCCACCACAGACCAAGGATGCTGTACCCCAGCCAACGCTGCACCGGTGCTGCTCCCCACCCCAGTGGCTACCTGCTGCTAATCCGCCGACAACACGATCTGCACAGAAGCGGTCACAGCAACCGTTATCTAGCGCCCAAAGCACCGCCATTGCTGAGGCTAGTCTGCGGCCTCGCACCACACCGGCGCTACGAGGACCGCTTTAAATCGAGGACAGGGCGTTCCAAAAACGGTCGTTTTGCCTGACTGAAGTGCTTAGGAACAATATTGAAAGTGCGTGCTCAGCTGATCAGCGACGGCATTCCAATCAAATCCGCAACCTAAGATATCTACAAGCAAGAACGTGGGAAGTTTTTCAGTAACATCCTCCACGCTTGCAAATACCAGGTCCCTGCATCCTCTATGGGTGCAGGGACTCTTCATGCTCAATGTGTCAACGCGGGTATGCCTGCAGACACATGCATAAATGAGCTCGTGATATCCGGGACAGCGAATGGCATCTATTCGCGAGTTGGGTACCACCAAGGGCGGAGTCAGTGACCGCTAGGGTCGAGGCTCCCACTCTCAACGAGTGGCTGAGCCAAACGCTTCTACATACCGGTTTAGATAGTCTTGGCGCCCAATCACTCGCTGAGCAGATGGTAACTGCGGACCTACTCGGCCGATCGAGCCATGGATCAGCGTTGCTGCCGACGTATCTAGGGTCGATTGAGAGCGGAAGTATCTCAAAGACAAGCACGTGGACGCTCGTGAACGATAGCGACGGCAGCATACTCATTGATCTCCACCATTCCGTGGGAGCGGTCGGGTTGCTGGAACTGCAAACGCTACTCGTAGAAAAAGCGAAAAATTCCGGCATCGCTATGGGTGCGATTCGGAACGCATCCCACATCGGCGCGCTCCAAGTGCACCTGCTTCCCTATATCGAAAGGGATCTCGTCGTGCTGGTATCGGCCACTAATCCGGCATACCGATCGATGGCACATCCAGAGGGTAAGCGGCCCGTGACTACGTCGAATCCAATCGCGTTCGGCGCACCGGGCAGCTCCAAGCCGATCCTGGTCGATATCTCTGCGACAACCCAAAGCAATAGTTACTCCAGGCACTACACGCGCGAGGATTGAGGGCACCCGGCCCATGGTTGAAAGACTCCGAGGGACGGACTACCGACGAGCCAAGTGTTCTGCTGGAGGAACCACCAGGAACAGTGCTACCGATAGGCGCACCTGACCTTGCCTACAAAGGGTTCGCACTCAGCCTGTTCGCGGAGATTTTCGCCCTCGCGCTGTCCGGCGGCGGCAGGACCAACGTCCATGCCCCGGACTCGGAAAGCGTTTTTGTCATGGTTATCGACCCAGAAGCAGTTGGTGGGTTAGCGTTCCTTCACGACGAAATTGACGCGCTTCTCGAAACGACTCGCGAGTCGGGCGCGGTAGGAGATCACGAACCTCGCCTGCCGGGCGAACGAGCATTGCAGATGAGGAAAGAACAGAACGCTTTGGGCATCGAGCTCCCGGTGAACGTGATCAGGGAACTTGAAGCGGTTGGCGAGAGATTCCAGAACCCGTTTCCCACGCTCGCATCAACGATGCAGACACGTTAGACCCAGAACTCGCCTAATCGGCCCCCGTGCAAAGAAACGCGCTCGCCCTGTCAGGACGTAATGCCTATCACATATCGCGGCCCGGGAGATAGCGTGGGGAAGGCCCTAGCATGAGGTGCGTGCACCGGCGCACCAAGGAGAGCAACACATGAACATCGGAGTTACTGCCCAAGCCCCACCGGAGTCACGGGTGGCCGCGACCCCGGAGACGGTCACGAAACTAACTGCCCTCGGCTACGACGTCCTGGTCGAAACCGGCGCGGGTGCGGCCTCCCGTTTCCCCGACGAATCCTACGTCGCGGCCGGCGCGCGGATTGTTGATGCCGATACCGCCTGGGGGAGTGACGTCGTCCTCACCGTGAACGCGCCCGCGCAGGCGCAACTCGACCTCATGCGTGATGGCGGGGCGTTGATCGGCCTCCTTTCGCCCGCGCAGAATCCCGACTACGTGGCCGAACTCGCGAAGCGGAACATCACCGCCCTCGCGCTCGACGCCGTTCCCCGGATCTCCCGCGCGCAATCGATGGACGTGCTCTCCTCCATGGCGAACATCGCCGGCTACCGCGCCGTCGTCGAGGCGGCGAACCACTTCGGGCGGTTCTTCACCGGCCAGGTGACCGCCGCGGGGAAGGTGCCGCCGGCGAAGGTGCTCGTCGCGGGCGCCGGGGTGGCCGGCCTCGCCGCGATCGGTGCCGCGAGTTCCCTCGGCGCGATCGTCCGGGCCACCGACCCCCGCCCCGAGGTCGCCGACCAGGTGGCCTCCATCGGCGGGGAGTACCTGCCGATCGAGGCCGGTGAGCAGATGGAATCTGCCGACGGGTACGCCAAGGCCACGAGCGAGGAGTATGACCGCGCGGCCGAGGCGCTGTACGCGGAGCAGGCCACCGACGTCGACATCATCATCACCACCGCCCTCATCCCCGGGCGCGAGGCACCCCGCCTCCTCACCGCCGAGCATGTTGCCGCGATGAAACCCGGGAGCGTCATCGTCGATATGGCGGCCTCCCAGGGCGGGAACGTCGAAGGGTCGGTCGCCGGGGAAGTGATCGTCACCGGCGACGTCACGATCATCGGCTACACCGATCTTGCCGGGCGCCTGCCCGCCCAGGCGAGCCAGCTGTATGGCACGAACCTGGTGAACCTCCTCAAACTCCTCACCCCGGGCAAGGACGGCGAACTCACCTTAGACCTGGACGACCCCGTGCAGCGGGGCATCACCGTGGTCAAAGACGGCGAGCTCATGTGGCCGCCCCCGCCCGTGCAGGTCTCCGCCGCACCGGCGGATGGCAACGGCGCCCTTGGCGCGGCCGGGGCGAACGGGGCTGGCGTGCCCGGCGCCGCAGGGGACGCTCGCGACGCAGCGAAGGCGAAGAAGCCGCTCAGTCAGACGGCGAAGATCGCCCTCGTCGCCGCCGGTGCCCTCGTGCTGCTCGGCCTCACCGCGATCGCCCCACCCCAGCTCGCGCTCAACCTCACGGTGTTCTACCTCGCCGTCGTCATCGGTTTCTACGTCATCGGCAACGTCCACCACGCCCTCCACACGCCGCTGATGAGCGTGACGAACGCGATCTCGGGGATCGTCGTCGTCGGGGCGCTCCTACAGGTGAGCATCGAGGATTCGCTCGCGATCCGGATCCTCGCCGTCGCTGCCATCTTCGTGGCGAGCATCAACATCTTCGGCGGGTTCGCGATGACCCGGCGAATGCTCGGCATGTTCGTGAAAGGAGAGGCCCGATGAACGTCGACGCCCTCGCCCAAGCGGCCTACATCGTCGCCGCGCTGTTGTTCATCCTCTCGCTCGCGGGCCTGTCCAAGCACGAGACCTCCCGGATGGGCTCGGCGTTCGGCATCATCGGGATGGCCCTCGCCCTCGCCGCGACCATCTGGTACACGCTCACCGGCTCGACCCTCGCCGTCGCGGGCCTCATCGCCGTCGCGGTGCTCCTCGGGGCGATCATCGGGCTGCTCAAGGCACGCTCGGTGCAGATGACCGAACTGCCCGAACTCATCGCGCTGCTGCACTCCCTCGTCGGCCTCGCCGCGACGGGTGTGGGGTGGAACGGGTACCTGCAGTACAAGGACATCCGCGCCTCGCTCGGGCAGATGGCCGGGGTGCACGACGCCGAGATCCTCATCGGCGTGTTCATCGGGGCGGTGACGTTCACCGGCTCGATCGTCGCCTACCTGAAACTCTCGGGCAAGATCAAGTCCGCACCGCTGATGCTCCCGGGCAAGGACGTCCTCAACCTCGGAGCCATCGTCGCCTTCATCGGGCTCACGGTCGCATTCGTGCTCACCCAGAACGTGTGGGTGCTCGTGGCCGCCACCGTCATCGCCCTCGCACTCGGGTGGCACCTGGTGGCCGCGATCGGCGGGGGAGACATGCCCGTGGTCGTCTCCATGCTCAACTCCTACTCGGGCTGGGCGGCCGCGGCGAGCGGGTTCCTGCTCAACAACAACCTGCTCATCATCACCGGCGCGCTCGTGGGCTCCTCGGGTGCCTACCTCTCCTACATCATGTGCAAGGCGATGAACCGCTCCTTCTTCTCCGTCATCATGGGCGGGTTCGGGATCGAGGCACGCAGCGCGGGCGGCCCGGAGGGCGAACACCGGGAAACCAGCGCCGAGGACGTTGCCGAACTCCTCGCCGACGCCGAATCGGTCATCATCACCCCCGGCTACGGCATGGCCGTCGCCCAGGCGCAGTACCCCGTGGCCGATCTCGTCGCGAAACTCACCGCCCGCGGCGTGAACGTGCGCTTCGGCGTCCACCCCGTGGCCGGGCGCCTGCCCGGGCACATGAACGTGCTGCTCGCCGAGGCCAAGGTGCCCTACGACGTCGTCCTGGAAATGGAGGAGATCAACGACGACTTCCCGCGCACCAGCGTCGTGCTCGTCATCGGCGCGAACGACACGGTCAACCCCGCCGCGATCGACGACGCCACCTCGCCGATCGCCGGCATGCCCGTGCTGCACGTGTGGGAGGCCGAGCACGTGATCGTGTTCAAACGCTCGATGGCGGTGGGATACGCCGGGGTGCAGAACCCGCTGTTCTTCCACGAGAACACCCAGATGCTGTTCGGGGATGCGAAGGAGCGGGTGGAGGACATCGTCCGCGCCCTGCCCGAGGCACCCGGGAGCGGCGCCCGGGCGAGCCGGCAAACCGCTTCCGTGGGCTGAATCCGCGCCGCAGGTGAACCCCGCCGCGGCAACGCGCTGGAATGTGGTCAGCGGCCGGGCCAGCTCGACGTACACTGATCCCGGTGGGCACATCCCGGTGCTCTGACGCGAGGTTGCGACGCTGCGTCCCGAATGGCCATGGAACGCAAACAGGAGATGTATGTCCGTTACTGACGCGCCCGCGCCCCCAAGCGCACGCTCACGCCAACAACAAGTAGCCCGCCAGTTCGCGCGGGACTTCCTCCACATTCGCAAACGGGTCGCTGCCGAAGGGCTCTTGCGGCGCCGGTACGGGTATTACGCATTGACGGCGCTCGGCATCACCCTCGCGCTCGCGGGCCTGGCCACGGCGTTCGTGCTCATCGGGGATTCGTGGTGGCAGCTTCTGGTTGCCGCGGGGCTTGGGGTGGTGCTCACCCAAGCCGCCTTCGTCGGGCACGACGCCGCGCACATGCAGATCTTCAACACCGGAAAACGCAACGAGTGGGCAAGCCTCGTGGTCGCGAATCTCGTCGTGGGCTTGAGCTACGGCTGGTGGGACCACAAGCATTCGAAGCACCACGACCACCCGAACAAGGTCGGCGCGGATCCCGACATCGATATGAAGGCGATCGCCTTCACCCACGAGCAGGCGGAGCAGGCCTCGCCCCGGTGGCAGGCGTGGTACCGCTACCAGGGGTGGCTGTTCTTCGTGCTCGTGTGCCTCGAGGGGCTCAACCTGCACTACCAGAGTTTCAAGGGGCTGTTCCAGCCCGGGCGCAGCCAGCGCCGGCTGCTTGAGGCCGCGCTGCTCGTGCTGCGCGTGGGCGGGCTCATCGCGATCGTGTTCTGGGTGCTCTCACCCGGGCTCGCCGCCGCCTTCCTCGGTGTGCAACTCGCGGTGTTCGGTTTCTACATGGGCTGCTCGTTCGCCCCGAACCACAAGGGCATGCCGATCGTGCCGAAGGATCTCTCGATCGACTTCTTCCGCCGCCAGGTGCTCATGAGCCGCAACATCCGCGGCGGCTGGTTCACCGACTTCCTGTTCGGCGGGCTCAACTACCAGATCGAACACCACCTGTTCCCCGCGATGCCGCGCGCGTCGCTGCGGAAGGTCGCCCCGATGATCCGGGAATACTGCGCGGACAAGAAGGTGGTGTACACCGAGGTGAGCATCCGGGAGTCCTTCGCGACGCTCGTCGCGTACCTCAACCGGGTTGGACTCGGCGCCCGCGACCCCTTCGACTGCCCGCTCGCCGGCCAGTTGCGCATGGGGCTGTAGCGCCGCCCGGCCGCCCAGGCCCGCCTCGCGCCGTGAAAGGGGCCCGGGTCTTCGGCCGAGAACGGTACGAAGCTGTTAGAAACGCGATTCTGCCGGCCTTACACCGTTCTCGGCGGGGAGCACGAGCGGGCCCGCGGTTGGCGAGTAGCCTGGAGCAATGCTCGACGTCCTCGCAGCGAACCCGCTCCTCACCGTGTTCCTCACGGTGGCGCTCGGAACTGCCGTGGGCGCCATCCCGTTCGGGCCACTGAAGTTCGGTCCCGCCGGGGCCCTGTTCGTCGGGCTGGCACTCGGCGCCGCCGACGCCCGACTGGGGGAGGGCATGGAGCTCGTGCAGACCCTCGGCCTCGCCCTGTTCGTATACACCGTCGGACTCGCCGCCGGGCACACGTTCTTCCGTGACCTGCGCCGCCAACTTCCGCTCATGGGTGTGGGAGTGGTTGCCACGATCTTCGCCGCGGGGCTCACCCTCGCGCTTGGAACCCTCAGTGCCGTCGGCTCCTTCCTCCAAGGCGGGGTGTTCGCCGGTGCGCTCACCTCCACGCCCGCCCTCGCCGCCGCAGTCACCGCGGCGGGATCGGACGAACCGGCGGTGGGGTACTCGCTCGGGTACCCGGTCGCCGTCGTCGTGGCGATCATCATCGTCGGCCTCACGCTCAATCGGCGTTTTCCCGCTCCTAACGATCCGGCGCCGGCGGCGACGGTCGGCCTCGACGCCGCGACGGGAGAAGTGGAACGGGCCACGAACCTGCGAGATGTGCCGGGCTTCGCCGCCCAACGGGTGCGGATGAGCTATCTCGAGCGGGATAACCGCACCCAGGTGATCGACATGGGAGACCAGCTGCGCCCCGGCGACCGGGTCGTCGTCGTGGGCGCGCGGGAAGACGTCGATGCGGCGATCGCCCATTTCGGGCGGCGGCTGGAGGAGCACCTCGCCGATGACCGCCGTGCCGTGGACTTCCGGCGGTTCGTCGTCTCGAACCCGAAAGCGGCTGGGCGCCGGCTCGACGATCTGGACATCCCCGGGCGGTTCCACGGCACCGTCACCCGGGTGAGGCGCGGGGACCTCGACCTCCTCGCCCGCGACGACCTCACCCTCGAGCTCGGCGACCGGGTCCTCGCCGTCGTGCCCCAGGAGTGTTTAGGGCAGGTGGCGAAGTTCTTTGGCGATTCCGAGCGGAGGATCTCCGAGGTGGACGCGTTCACCCTCGGGCTGGGAATGGCGCTCGGGCTCGTGGTCGGGCTCGTGACGATCCCGCTTCCCGGCGGGCTCACGTTCACCCTCGGCGCCGCTGCCGGGCCCCTTATCGTGGGGATGATCCTCGGGCGGGTGGAGCGCACCGGTCCGCTCGTGTGGGGGTTGCCGCACGCCGCGAACCTCACCACTCGACAGCTGGGGCTGATGTTCTTTCTCGCCGCCGTCGGGCTCTCCTCCGGGCAGGCGTTCGCCTCCCAGGCGTTCACGGCAACGGGGGTGCAGGTCGTTGCGATCGCCATCGCCGTGGTCGCCGCCTCATCGATGGTGATCCTCGCCGGCGGGAGGTTCGTGGGGCTCAGCGCGCCGCGCACCGCCGGCGCACTCGCGGGTTTTCTCGGCCAACCTGCGATCCTCGCCTACGCCACCGGGCGGGCGAACGATGAACGGGTCGAAGCAGGTTACTCGGCCGTGTTCGCGCTGTGCATCATCGTCAAGATTGCGCTCGTCAACCTCATCGTCGGGCTCGGGGTGTAGCGCTCCAAGCCCTGGAGCGGGCGGCGGACGTGCCCCGCGCGGGACTTGCGGGCCTGGTGTGCGGTAAGGGTTGTGGTCTTCGGCCCCCAGGTCCGGCTCGTGCAGGTTTCTGGGTGCGCACTACCGTAATGATTGCGGGGTGTGTTCCCCAGGGCGGTGCTCGCGGTGCGCGGGGCGCGTTCGGGCGAGGGATTAGCGCGCGATCGCCGCTGCTCGGGCGGCCGCGATGAACTCCTCGATGAGGCGAACGGACTTCACGCCGCGGCGTTCCTCCACCCCCGAGGAGACGTCCACCCCGTGAGGGCGTAGCCTCCCGATCAGCCCGCCGACGTTGCTCGGGGTCAACCCGCCAGCGAGCAACCAGAATCCCTCTGGGTGCCCGCCGTGCAACAGCGCTGGATCGAAGGGCACTCCTTCGCCGGGGTTCACCGCGTCGAGCAACAGCCGCCGGCCCGCCCAAAATTCCCGGTCCTGAAGGGGAAGGGCCGCGAACGCTTCCGCGGAGAACGCCCGCAACGTACCGAGTCCCTCGCGCTCGAGGGCCGCGATATCGCCGGCGGGTTCGTCGCCGTGCAACTGGACCGTTTGCACCCCGGCGGCGCGGGCGTCATCGAGCACGACTTCCAGCGGCTGGTTCCGGAACACGCCGACTGTTTCGACGCCGCGGGGGACGAGGGGCAGGAGTTCTCGCACCTGCCCGGGGCTTACCGTGCGCGCGTACCCGGGCGCGAGCAGGAAACCGACGGCGTCGGCCCCCGCCTGGACCGCCGCGGTGAGGGTTTCCGGAGTCGAGAGTCCGCAGATTTTGATGTACATCGCCCCGCCAGTCTACGCCCGAACGGGGCCCGGAACCGGGGGCGCCGGGCCGGGGCGAGTGCTTTGGTGAACCGCGCCCGCTCACTACACTGACGGTATGGCATACAACGGTCCTCCGGTAGTCGACGTTCGCCGAGTGTTCAAAACGATGTGGTGGGTCGTCCTCATCCGCGGGATCCTCATGGCCGCCTTCGGGGTGTTCATGGTCGTGTGGCCCAAGCCGGTACTCATTGCGTTCGTGTGGCTATTCGGTATCTACGCGATCCTCGATGGCATCACCTCCCTCGTGCACGTGTGGCGCAGCCGTTCCCACATCGGAATGGGCGTGGGGCTCGGGATCGTTTCGCTCCTCGCCGGGATCATCGCCCTCGTGTGGCCCGGCGCGACGGCGGTCGTCGTGCTGTTCATCGTCGCCGCCTGGATACTTCTCCTCGGGCTCATTCAAGTCGCCGCGGGCGTCTCGGTCCGCAGCGTTCCGGGTTCCGGGTGGGGCTGGTTCGTCGCCTCCGGCGCGCTGTCCATGATCCTTGGATTCTTCCTCTTCGCCGCCCCGGGCAGCGGCATCATCGCGATCCTCACCTTCGTCGGGGCGATCACGATCGCCTCCGGGATCGCGTTGATCATCAGCGCCGTCTACGCCCGAAAGTTCGCTAAGCAAGTCTCATAGGAGCCGCGATGACGTGGCGGATCTCGCTCGGGGCCGTACTCATTGGGCTGGGCATCTTCCTCGCCGTCCGGCCCTTCACCGCCCTCGCGGTGCTGCTCGGGCTCACCGTGCTCGCGCTGATCGCCAGCGGCTTCGCCCTCGTCGGCCGCGACACCCGCCGCAACGTGCGCAACGGGGCGAATAGCTTCGGCCTCGCCGCGAAGGTCGATGCCTTCATCCCCGCGTGGCTCGACCGCTCCCGGGCCGCCCGCGCCGGAGTCGGGCTGTTCCTCGCCGTGCTCGGGGTAGCGGCGGTCATCTGGTCGCGGGCGACCTACGCCGTCCTCGCCTACCTCCCGCTCCTCCTCGCGCTCGGGTACGGGCTGTGGCAACTGTGGATCTTCTCCCGCCGCGTGCGCCAGCACCGCGCCGCGAACGGCGCATCCCCGCCTGCACCTGCCCCCGCACGGAACGGGTGGGAACGCCTCCACGCGCGGCCGCTGCTTCTCGGGCCGGCGAGCATCCTCCTCGCGTTCGCAGGGTGGCGCTGGCCCGACGTCGTCCTCATGCTGCTCGCCGTCGCCACCGGGGCGACGCTCGTCGTCGTCGGAGTGAAAACCTGGCACCGGCGCGCCCCCGCTGCGTCGAACGGCACGCAGCCGCGCGTGCGCTGGCACCGGGTCGGGGTGGTCGCGGCGCTGCCCGCCGCGATCGGTGCGCTCCTCCTCAGCGGCTACCTCGGCTCCCACCCGCGGCCCGGCGCCTTCTACACCCCGCCGGAGGGTTTTTCCGCATCTGCAGAACTCGAGTCCGGCGCGGCGGATAGGCCCGGCGAGCTGCTGCGCGCAGAACCCGTCGAGGCGCCCGAGGGGGCCGAGGGGATCCGTATCCTCTACACGACCACACGCGATGACGAGGACACCCCGGCCGTTGCCTCCGCCGTCGTCTACACGCCCACGGGGGTGCAGGATGCCCCCGTCGTCGCGTGGGCGCACGGCACCACGGGCCAGGCGCGCGGGTGTGCGCCGTCGATGAACTCGCTGGAGGCCGGGGCGATGTACGTGCTCGACGACGTGCTCACCGCCGGCTGGGCGATCGTCGCGACCGACTACACCGGGCT
>JAJYRV010000027.1 GCA_021793935.1 Actinomycetes bacterium
TCTGCAGGTGACGAACGTCGCCGAACTCACGCCCGCGCACGTCACCCAGCTGCAGCGGCTCGTGCCGCGGGCCGCCCGGGTGTAATCCGCCCGAGCAGGTCCCGCGACGGTGCTGTGGCGGTTACTTGAACCCCGCCTCGTCCGGGTTCCCCCCGGTGCGTTCCCCACGGTCGAGTTTGGCGATCGCGGCGAGATCGTCGTCGTCGAGGCTCACCTTGGTGGACTCGAAATTCTCGGCGATCCGGGAGGGGGTCACGGACTTGGGGATGACCACGTTGCCGAGCGCAAGGTGCCAGGCGAGGGTCACCTGGGCCGGGGTCGCCTCGTGCTTCGTGGCGATCTCGCCGAGCACCGGATCCTCCAGCAGCCCCTTTCCCGAACCCAGCGGTGACCACGCTTCCGTGACGATGTCGAGTTTCTCATGCACGGACCGCAGTTCGTTCTGCTGCAGGTAGGGGTGCATCTCCACCTGGTTGAGCACCGGCGTCACGCCCGTGTCGGCGATGATGTTGTTCAGGTGCTCCTCGTGGTGGTTCGACACCCCGATCGCGCGCACTCGCCCCTCTTCGTGGAGCCTCACGAGCGCCTTCCAGCTGTCCTGGTAGAGGCCGAGGCCGGGCGCGGCCCAGTGGATGAGGTAGAGATCCACGGTGTCGATCCCGAGCTTGTCCAGCGAGGTCGCGTAGGCGGTGAACGCCGAGTCGTAGCCTTGATCGGCGTTCCACAACTTGGTGGTGATATACACCTCGTCCCGGGCGAGGCCGGATGCTCTCAGAGCGCGCCCCACGCCCTCCTCGTTGCCGTACACGGCGGCGGTGTCGATGTGACGGTAGCCCACCCGAAGCGCCTCTTCCACGGCGACCTGCGCCTCGTCGTCGGGCACCTGCCACACGCCGAAGCCCAGCTGCGGGATGGTGCTGCCATCGTTCAGGGTCACGTTTCCTGCTGAGTTGTTAGTCACGCGATCAAGTCTAATGGCTGGCCTCCTCGCCCACGAAAGGACCCATGCGTCACTGCCGAGCGGCAGATACGGCATAGTTGTGAGGGTGCCCCGATCGATTACTGCCGTTCTTCCTGGCCTCGGGCTTGCGCTGGCCATCGGCGCCGTTGCTACCGCTATCGGTTCCGCGCTGCCCCTCCTCGGCGGGCCCGTAGCCGGGGTGCTCCTCGGTCTCCTCACCACGGTTCTGTTCCATCCGTTGCAACGCTCCGACCGGTTCGGCACCGGGGTGAAGTTCGCGGGCTCGCGGCTACTACAAACGGCCGTGGTCCTGCTCGGCGCGCAGGTCTCCCTCACCCAAGTCCTCGCGGTGGGATGGAGTTCCCTACCGGTGATGCTCGGCACCCTCGCCGCCTGCCTGCTTGCCGCCTGGGGCCTGGGACGGGCGATGCGGATCGATTCCGACCTCACCGCGCTCATCGGGGTGGGTACCGCGATCTGTGGGGCCTCGGCGATCGCTGCGATCACCCCCGTGCTCAAGCCTGCGGCGACGAAAATCGCATACGCGTTGTCCACAGTATTCGTATTCAACATTGCCGCGGTGCTGTTCTTCCCCTGGCTCGGGCACGCGATCGGCATGGACGAGACTGTATTCGGGGTCTTCGCAGGCACCGCCGTCAACGACACCTCCTCCGTCGTGGCTGCCGCCAGCGTCTACGGACCCGTTGCCACCGACACTGCCGTGGTCGTCAAACTCGCGCGCACGCTCATGATCATCCCCATCGCGGTCGGGTTGGCTCTCCTCGTCTCGCGGCGGGGCGCCCGCGCGTCGGCCACTGTCTCCCCCTCGCAGGCAGGTTCATCCGACGCAACAGGTTCCACCCGTCCTCCGCTCGGGAAACTCGTGCCGTGGTTCCTCGTCGGGTTCATCCTCCTCTCGGCCCTCCACCCGCTTCTTCCCGACGGCGCAACGGACGCCGGCGCTACCCTCGCCGTCTTCCTGATCACCGTCGCGTTGAGCGCGATCGGCCTCTCGGTCGACCTCGCCGGGATCGCCCGCACGGGAATCCGCCCGCTCGTTCTCGGCGCCTGCCTGTGGCTCGTCGTCTCCGGCACGAGCCTGCTCATTCAGGGAGCAACGACAGGGCTGGCTGCGGGATGATTTCGGTAGGGTGATTGGCATGTCAGTTGAACACCTCACGCCGAGCGCTCAGAACTACGTCAAGATCATTTGGGGTGTTCAGGAATGGTCGAACGACCCCGTGACGCCCAGCCTCATCGCGGCGCGGGCGGGCGTGGCGATGTCGTCAGTTTCAGACGCGGTGCGCAAACTCGCAGAACAAGGGCTCGTCACGCATACGCCCTACGGGGCCGTCGCGCTCACCGACGAGGGGCGACACGCCGCCGTCGCGATGGTGCGCCGCCACCGGTTGCTGGAAACCTTCCTCGTGCAGGTCCTCGGCTACACGTGGGACGAGGTTCATGACGAAGCGGAGGTGCTCGAGCACGCCGTCACCGATCGCCTCGTCGACCGAATGGATGCGTTCCTCGAGTACCCCACCCGCGACCCCCATGGTGATCCGATCCCCTCCAAGGCCGGGCACCTGCCCACGCCGGACGCCGCCCAGCTCAGCACCGTCGAACCCCACGGCGAGGCGACCGTCGAGCGAATCTCCGACGACGATCCCTCCTTATTACAGTTCTTCGCCGACGCCCGCATCGGGGTAGGCACCCGGCTCGCGCTCAGCCCCGGTGCCCCGTTCTCCGAAACGATATGCGTGAGCATCGCCGGCGGCGAGCCGATCCAACTCGGCCGGGTCGCAACGGAAGCGGTGTGGGTGAGCACGCCCTAGCCAACCCGGCTAGTTGACCGAGACGTTCGATCCGGCAGAGTTCGATCCGTCAGGGTTGAATCCGGCAGGGTTCAATCCGGCGACAACGGACTGCCACGCCGCCTTCTCGCCGTCGCAAAAGTGGGGCCGCGTGTGCGGGTCCGACCAGCCGGGTTGACCTAACCGCCTCGGTCACCAGAGCGCGAGGTACGCGGGGATGCATGACGTTTGGCGCCAGGCGACCGAGTCGTCACGTACACGAAAAATACGCAGGCTGGTGTACTAGGAACATGCCCGCCCGTAGAGATTCGCCATCGTGGTCCCCGCTTCGAGTACTGGGGCCCGTGCTCATCGTGCTCGGTGCTCTCACGGCTCCGCTGGCGGTAGCTCTCACGAGCGCGCACGGCGTGCTCGCCGAGGAAGATCGCTTCGTCGCCACGTTCGCGCCGCTGGTCGCTGACCCCGACGTCCAGAACGACGTCGAGGAGCGCGTCGTGGAAGATTTCGACATCCCCCGAATCGTGGCGGAGCTCCTGCCGGCGCATATCCCCGAATGGTTGTCCGGCTCTGCCGAGCTGCTCAATTTCTTGGGAATTCCGTCCTCGGTGATCGATCCGGACGAGATTGAGGAGGACTCGCGCGCATCCATGGAGGGACTCGAGTCCCTCGCGGCAGATGCGATCGACCGCGCGCTTCGAACTGGGCTGAAGAACGCCCTCGCCTCTGACGAGGCTGCGACCGTATGGCGCGAAGCCTTGCGAGAGTCGCATCCCCAAATTCTCGCGCGCCTGCACACTTCCGAAGCGCTTCCGGGCGGTTCTCCAGACCCACTCCTCGTTGATGTTCAGCCGATCGTCAGCGCCGCGCAGGAGGCACTCGCAGATGACGGTGCCGCATTCGCGGAGTACATTCCCGCCCTTCCTGAGGACGAATTCCAGGTCGTCCTGTTGTCTTCCGATCAGATGCAGTCGATCGGGGCGCCGGCAGCCTTCATCTTCAGATTTGGAGAATCGGCACCGTGGGTCTCAGCAGGTCTTATCGCCGCGGGCGCCCTCGTTGCCCGGCGGCGGAGCACGTGGATCCTCATCGGTGCGACTCTCGGCGCCGCTGCTGCCCTCGGTGCGTGGGTATCCATCACCTCCGGCCTCGCCCGCGACGCGATCACATCCGCCGCTTCTGCCGACCCGATCGGTAGCGCCACCCTACGCGCCTTCGTTGATGCTTCGCTGCTGCCGACCCTACCCGCGCTGCTATGGATCATCGGCGGCTGGACTGTTCTTGCTGCCTTAGCGGTGATAGTTAAGCGGCTTCGTCGCCGTGGTGCTGCTCCGGCAAATGCGCCGAAAACCTTTGAAGGTCCGCCTGCGCGCCCGTAGCCTTGCCCGATCCTCGAAGGCGCCAGGCGAGATCATCGATCCACACAGCCTCGAGCGTCTCGTTACCCTCCTGCTCCACCCGCCCGGCTGGCTCCGGTGGCTCCGGTGCGCTGGGGAATTGTTCCATTGCCGCCTTCGGCGTAATCGGAATCTTGGCGTCGGGCGGTAGATGCAACTCGACAGCTCCGTTTTCCGTTTCCGCGTGGTGCACCCCCTCTTCAGGCGAATTCACGGTAGGCGAATAGTCGGCGTGATGGACCGGCCGAGTGTCGGCGGCGTTGCGGAGCAGACGGTCGATCGTGTTCTCCGCGAGTCGCAGGCGCTCGTCGTGACTGAGGGGCGCTCCCGGATGTACTGGCGCACCAGCACGACCGCCCTCAGAAGCCTCGAACGTGCCCTGCCTGGACTTTATGAATCGGAGGCCTCGCGGGGCCTTCCAAAAGTATTCATCTTCGCCGAGGTGAACGTAGGTCCAGCGGGCGTGCTCACCCGCAGGCGCGGCCTCGTCGCCGGTTGGCAGATTATCCGAGTGCGTTTTAAGGCGATGGTGGCTGCGACACAATGGGGCGAGGTTGCACGTGCAGGTCGCCCCGCCTTCGCCGTCGGGCTTCCATGGCTCCGCATGGTCGACGTCGCAGCGCCACGCGGGTCGATTGCAGAAGGGAAATATGCAACTCTCACTTCGCAACCGGACCTGGTCGCTGATCCGAGCGGTGGGTGTGTAGGAGTCTGTGCCCGCGTGCTCCTCGAGATCGAGAACTGAACGGATCGAGAGTGTCGGCATGAACTCTCCCGCCGTTGTCGGGCGAGTAAACCATCCCCGCACCGTCTCCTGCCCGCAAATGACCGCCCCAGCGATCCCGCTACCTTCGACCCGGGCACTGCCGCCCACTGGGGCGCCGGCTCCCTCGGTAGAGGGCACAGTGGTGCCTGTGGTGCAGGTTGGGCATGATCCCGGCGCCGGCGAAGGGATGTGGATGAAGAGCTTCACTTTCGGCGGACCGGCTCCCTTGCCGTTCCAGAAGGGGCGCTCCGCTCCTTCCGGCGGTGACCCTAATGCCCCGGAGGCCACCCAAGAGCCCCTCGCTGGAGCGTCAGCCTGGGTATCGATCCCGTGAGCGGGACAGGTACAGGTACAGGTACACGTGTGTGGACCCTCGGTCGCCCCCAATGAAAAGAGCGCGCCGTGGCCGCTCGCACTTCTCGCCAAGTCTCCCAGGGCCCAGGAGCGGCGCACGTTGAGCGGGGCATCTGAGCCCATATCTTTCAGCGCCTGCGCTCCCGCCGCGAGCGCTGCATCGAGAGCAAGCGCATCAGGGAGATCTAACTCTCCGAATAACGGCACCACTCCGTGCTGCTGGCGATGAACATCGACCTCAACGCAACGCTCCGCCATCGCCCGCTCCTCCGCGGCAGACTCCTCTGCCTCTTCAAAGCGCCGGCGAGCCTCAGCAACGATCCGCTCACGCGACGTCTTTGTCACGCGCGCTGTTACATCTGACATCTGCGCATCAATAAATTCGATCGCCCCAGGCGGCAGGTCCCAACAGTCACCCGCGAGCGCCCGCGCCCTCCAGACGTCCAAGCCTCCCTCAAGGACTCTCGCCCACACCCGCGGTAGCAGGTGTACGAGCATCAGCGATTCTCGAAGAAGCTTACGAGCCGAATACTCCGTTAGTCCCGCAGCGATCGCGAATTCAGGAAGCTGGAAATCGTCGAAGTGAAGGCATCCCATCGCGGAAAGCACATCCCAGCCTCGCTGCCCCTCCTCGAAACGCGAAAGCGCCCGGTGAGCGCGCGCGGCACCGCGTGCGGGCCCGCCGTCAGCCCCGGAATCACTCCTAGCCATCGCCGCAACATCCATCTGCGCCGAAGCTTCGCCCGGATGGTGCTTAACCCATTCGACGGCGAGAACGACCATCCCCTGTTCCAGCAGCCGAAGCTGATCCCGCGCACCCTCCAACCCCGCCAGCACCTGCGACGGTGCCGTGATAGCTGGGGTCTTATCGGTGTACGCCATACCTAATTATAGCACGCCCGTTCGAGCGCGCAAGGGGCTGGGGAAAAGTCGAACAGAATTTCGTTACCTCCGATGAGCCGACGTTGGGAGCGAACGCGGCCAGTGCGAACAGGCCCAGTGCGAACAGGCCCAGTGCGAACGCGCCCAGGGGAATCCGCCAAGGATGGATGGCGCCGATGTCTGCAAAGTTCTTCACCCCTCCTACCCGCCAGCTATCCTGGCTCGGTGGCCCAACCGGATTTTCGGCAGGGATATCTGTTCCTTGCGATCGCTATCGTCACGGAAGTCACCGGCTCTGTCTCGTTGCGGGGCGCGCTGGACTACCCGTGGCTTTACGCCGTGGTCGCCGTGGCCTTCACGACGGCGTTCGGCCTCCTCACATTCGTGCTGCGCGCGGGGATCGGAATCGGCGTCGCATACGGAATCTGGGGAGCGAGCGGCGTTGCGCTCACGGCGGTCGCCTCCATGGTGATCTTCAACGAACCTGTCACTCCCGTGATGTGGGGCGGCATCGGTCTCATCATCGCCGGGGTGGTCTGCATCGAACTGGGCTCCGGCGCCGCGAAACGGAGGGCATCGGCCGCGCTGAGCTACGGGCATCTCGCGGCGGAGTATGGCGAGCCTCCAGATGAGGACGGCAAATCCGCACAGGCGCGGGGCCCGGACGATCCGGACGCAGGTGATCGAACGTGATCGCGTGGGTCTATCTGGGTATCGCGATCGCCTGCGAGGTGGTCGCCGCGCTCTCGCTGCGCATGGCCGTCAGTTCGCGAACCGCGTGGTACGGGCTCGTCGCCGCCGGATACGTCGTCGCGTTCGTGCTGCTGAGCCTCTCCCTCTCCGCGGGGATGCCGCTTTCGGTCGCCTACGGCGTCTGGACGGCGGCTGGGGTCGCGTTGACGGCGATCCTCGGCAAGTACCTTTTCAAGGAACCGTTCACATGGGTGATGGCCCTCGGCGTCGCGCTCATCATGGGCGGGGTTCTGCTTGTGGAGATGGGTCGCCTTTGAACAGGTACTCCACGCTCGCCCACAGCGGCCAACCCACGAACCACGCCGCCGTCACCACCCCTACCCGGGCGAGCCAGGCGAAGAGCTCCTCGGTGCGGGCGGGATCGTTCACGATGAGGATGATCACGCCGAGGACTCCCACGGAGATTGCGGCGCAAACGAGCATCTTGCCCCACTCTCGCCATTCATGCCGGACCCGCTGCCGCCCGTGCTTGGGAATCGCTACCGGCCGCGGTCCCGAAGCGAACCGGTGCGCGAACCACGCGTCCACACGGGCGATGATGGAACGCCCGAACGCGATCGTGAAGCCGAGGTAAACGGCGCCGAGCCCGTGGCTGAAGGTCGCTGTCGCGTTGTTGATGAGCATGTCCCACGTCAGCAGGGTCAGGAGCACCACATCGAGTACCGGCATCCCAAGCAGCAGCACCGTTGACAACCGGGTCATGCGCAGCAGGTAGCGGGCGACGAGCCCGGCGCCGAGAAGCACCCAGAACCCGATCTCGCTGATGAGGATTCCAACCAGGACGATGTTCATACCGTCATTGTTCGCCCGGGGTATGGACGGCGCATCCTCCCCCTGGCCACTTGGCTCTCCTTCGATCGAAGGAGGTGGCGACCCACCGCGCCGCGATAGATTGGTGCGCGGAGGAACGGAATGGTGTCTCTCAAACGCGATCTCGCGGTTGCGGCGATCTGGCTCGCGATCGGTCTCACTGCGATTGCGCTCGGGATCCACCCACTGTGGTCCGCCGCCGCCGCGTTGCCGCCGACCACCACGACCGCCGTCCTCACCCTCCTGGGCCTCGTCGTGCTCGCCGTGTTCCGCTCACGCGTGCCCACACTCACCCTCGCCCTCGCTGTACCGATCGTCGTCGTCGATGTTCTTCACGGCGGTACCGTGGGCGTCGTCGTCGCACTCACCGACCTCATCTATGCGGCCGTGAAGTACAGCTCGGACGAGCGCCTGCGGTTGATGCTCAAGATCACGATCCTCCTCACCGCCGCCTGCCTGCTCGCGTTGATCCTCACTCGGCCCGAGGCCGGTATCTATCAACTCACCGCGCAATGGGCGCTGATCATCGCAATATCCGCGATCTGGGGGTGGAACGTACGCAGCGAACGCGCTCGAACCAGTGCCGACCTCCTCGCCCGGCACTACCAGCAGCAGGTCGACCTGCAGGAACGGATCGCCCACGACTTGCACGATCTCGTCGCCAATCACATCGCCGTGGCGGGCCTGCATATCGAAGCGGCGAAGCTCCTGTATGCCTCGCCCGAGCGCGATTCGGCGAAGGTCCTTGAAACGCTGGCGAAGGCGAAAGCCGGCACGGACCACGCGCATACGGAACTGCGCAATCTCATCGACGTGCTCAGCGCCGCGCCCGGCGGGGGCGGGGAGGTTGACCCGGCGACGCTCACGCTCGACCACCTCCTCCCCGCCGGGCGGGAACTGGAGTGGGTTCCCGATCGACCAACGCTCGAGGAGCGGCTCGCCTCGTTCGGTTCCCTGAAGTCCGGCGTCCTCGCCCGTGTGCTCACGGAAGCGATCGCCAACGCCGTGAAACACGGCAGCGGAGACATCGCCGTGGAGATAAACGAAAACCAGCTGACCGTCTCGAATCCGATTTCGGGCTCGCCATCGACCGGCGGGGAGATCGGGGGCGGAGCCGGGCTGGTGGGGGCACGGAAGCTGCTCGAAAGCATCGGCGGGGAGCTCCTCGCGGGCGCGGGGCCGGGCGAAGAGCCCGGCGGGCAGCTCGGCGGAAGGCACAGTGGGCGGCCCCGCGGCACAGCGACGTGGCGCACCGCGATCATCCTCCCGGAAAGGAGTCAGCGTGAGTGAAGGAGTGCGCGTCATCATCGCCGACGATCACGAACCCGTGCGCAGCGGAGTCGCGGCAATCTTGGGTACGGACCCCGGGATCGAGGTGGTTGGGCAGGCGGCGGACGGCTTCGAAGCGCTCACCCTGTGCGTCGAGCATTCCCCCGACGTCGCGCTCGTTGACCTCCGGATGCCGGGCAGGGACGGGATTTGGGCCACCGAACGCATCACCGCCGAAACCCAGGCCCGCGTCCTGGTACTTACCACCTTCGACTCCGACGATCTCATCTCCTCAGCCCTCGCCGCCGGCGCGCACGGATTTTTATTGAAGACGACGTCCGGCACCGAACTCGTGCTCGCGGTCCGCCACGTCGCGGCGAACCGGCACGTGCTCGACCCGGCGATCACCGCGGGCGTGATCGACCGCTATACGAGCGCTTCGCGGGCCGCTCCTTCGCCGTCGGCGCAGGCGCCGCGCCCGTTTCCAGAGTTCACGGAGCGGGAGCGGCAGGTGTGGGAACGGCTCGTGCTCGGCGAGAGTAATAAGCAGATCGCGAGCGCGCTCGGGATCGGGATCACGACCGTGAAGACCCACGTCGGCGCGCTGTACGCGAAGACCGGGGCGCTCTCTCGCGTCGAACTCGCCCAGAAAGGTCCCACCCAGGAAAAGTGAGTGCGCACCGCGATTGCACGATATCCGCAAGCGGTGGCCAGTAGGCTCAAGGTTGCATGGAGCCCTTTGCGCTGACGCTGCTTCTCATCGCCGCGGTCTCGCACGCGGTGTGGAACGCCATCGCAAAATCGGCGACGGGCAACCCGTACGTGTTCGTGTGGGCATACCTCGTCCTCGCTTCGGCGCTGCTCCTGCCGATCACGGCGGTGTTTCTCTATAGGAATGGCTGGCCAGAGAGCGCAGGCATGGCCCTTGCGCCAGTGATTTCGGGCGTGCTGCACGTCGGGTACCTCCTCACGCTGCAGACGGCGTACACGAAAGGGGACCTCGGGGTCGTATATCCGACCGCGCGCGGAGTGGGGCCCCTGCTGACGATGGTCGTCGCTCTTGGAGTCATCGGGGAGCGGCCACAACCCGCCGCGCTTGCGGGAGCGATCATCGTGCTCGCGGGAATCCTCCTCGTCGCGACGGGTGCAAGTCGCCGGGTGCACTGGTTCAACCCGGGCCTGCTCTACGGTGTAGCAACGGGAGCGACGATCGCCTCCTACACGCTGTGGGACAACCGCGCCGTCACCGTGTGGAGCTTCGAGCCACTTCCGTATTTCACGCTCGCGCTCACGACTCAGGCCCTCCTGCTCACTCCATTCGCGCTGCGGACGCGGGAGACCTGGCAGCGCGCGAAGGTCTTGCGCGCCAACTCCTCGCGGATCATCGCCGTCGCGCTGTTGTGGCCACTCGGCTATATCCTCGTGCTCACCGCACAGAAAACGGCGCCCATCTCCATCGTCGCTCCCGTGCGAGAAGTCTCCATCATCTTCGGCGCCCTCATCGGTTGGCTGATCTACCGAGAAGAACGCCCCCTTCGACGTCTGATCGGGGCGAGCATCGTGCTCCTGGGCATCGTGCTGCTCACGCAGTAGCCCGCCACCCGCCAGAAAACTGGCACAGTTTCCCCCTCGTTGCCGGGATCCGCAACCCACTAGGCAAGCCCGCCCCACCTTGAGATTGTGAGGGCATGCCTGAGAAAAAACACCCCACCCCGTCTGAAGAGCCGTACGACCCTCACAACGATTCTGACTCGGATCCCGAGCAGCTCGCGAGCAAACGACCCCGCACCTCCCAAGCCGAGGGCGAGGACGATGAGACGACCGACCCCTCCCCCACCCAACCGGAGTGAGCCATGCGCGCACTGACGTGGCAAGGCACCCAGGCCGTCTCCGTGGAGGACTGCCCCGATCCGAGCATCATCGATCCCACCGACGCGATCATCCAAGTGACCTCGACGGCGATCTGCGGCTCGGACCTGCACCTGTACAAAGTGCTCGGCCCGTTCCTCGACCCCGGCGATATCCTCGGCCATGAGGCGATGGGAATCGTGGCGGAGGTCGGTTCCGAAGTCACGGGGCTGCGGCCGGGCGACCGAGTGGTCGTTCCGTTCGTCATCGCGTGCGGCAAGTGCTGGATGTGTGCCCGCGGACTCCACACCCAATGTGAAACGACCGCCAAGAAGAATCGTGATCCCGCCCTGCCGGAGACCGGCGCCGCCCTCTTCGGGTATACGAAACTCTACGGCCAGGTTCCCGGTGGGCAGGCGGAGTTCCTACGCGTGCCGTATGCCGACGTCGGGCCGGTCATCGTTCCCGACGACGACGAGCCGGACGAGCGGTATCTCTATCTTTCCGATGTGCTCCCCACGGCGTGGCAGGCCGTGGATTACGCTGAGGTCCCCTCCGGCGGCACCGTCGCTGTCCTCGGGCTCGGCCCGATCGGGCAGATGGCCGCGCGAATCGCCGCGTTTCGGGGTGCCGACTCGGTGATCGCGATCGATCCGGTGCCCGAACGGCGCCGACTTGCTGAGCACCACGGAATCACCACCCTTGACCTTGACGATGACGCCGTGGAGCAGGTGTGGGATCTGACCGGCCGCGGCGCGGACAGCGTGATCGACGCGGTGGGGATGGAAGCGCACGGGTCGCCCTTCGCCCAAGGAGCACAAGCGGTAGCCGGGTGGCTGCCCGACGCGCTCGCGACGCCCATTTTCACCTCGGCTGGGGTCGACCGGCTCGCCGCGTTGCACTCTGCCATCGCGATGGTGCGCCGGGGCGGGACGATTTCGATCTCCGGGGTGTACGGCGGGGCCGTGGACCCGATGCCGATGCTCACCCTTTTCGATAAGCAGGTGACACTGCGGATGGGGCAGGCGAACGTGCACCGATGGGTCCCGGAGATCATGCCGCTGCTCACCGGCGGGGCGGACCCCTTGAACGTGCTCGACCTGCGCACGCACCGGCTGCCGTTGGAGTCGGCGCCGGAGGCATACGAGATGTTTCAACACAAACGTGACGGCGCGATCAAGGTCGTGCTTGACCCGGCCGGCGCGCGCTAGGGCGGGCGGCGGACATGCGGATCGTGATCATCGGCGCAAGCGGCAACGCCGGAACGGCCCTGCTTCATGCGTTGCACAACGAGCCCGCGGTGACCGAGATCGTCGGGGTTGCGCGCCGCGTCCCCCTGCGCCGCTCACCCGCAAGTGCATATGCGGGAGTCCGCTGGGAGCAGGTGGACATCAGTTTGCCCGTCGTCGACCCCCATGCGGAGAATCTCCTCGTGGAGCGGCTCAGTGAGGCGATCGCGGGAGCGGACGCGGTGGTGCACCTCGCGTGGCAGATTCAACCCAATCGTCACCGCTCGGTGCTGCGGCGCACCAACGTCGCTGGAACGTTGCGCGTGATCCACGCCTGTCTGCAGGCCGATGTGCCCCGAATCGTGGCGGCGTCCTCCGTTGGCGCCTACTCCCCCGCCCGCGGCAACGATCCCCGGGATGAGACGTGGCCCGCGGGCGGGATCGGCGGCTCGCACTATTCCGTCGACAAGGCGGCCCAGGAGCGGGCCCTCGACTACGCCGAGGAGCGCGGGCTCGCCGTCGCCCGGTTGCGCCCGGCGCTCATCTTCGACGCCGATGCTGCCTCGGAGATCCTGCGCCTGTTCATCGGTCCTGCCCTGCCGCCCCGCCTACTGCGACCGGGGGCGGTGCCGATGCTGCCGGTGCCCGCCGGGGTGCGGGTGCAGGTGGTGCACGGCGCGGCCGCAAAGGCGGCGCTG
>JAJYRV010000028.1 GCA_021793935.1 Actinomycetes bacterium
GTTCGCTCCCGAGGGGAGGTGAGGGGCCTGTATCGGCACCAACCTGCGCCGAAGGATGTGCACAACCCCGTAGACGAAGGCGACTCCTTGGGAGACAACGGTCGCGAAGGCAGCTCCGCGGATCCCCAGACCGAAGGTGTAGATGAACAACGGGTCGAGCGCGGCGTTGAGGATCACGGCGAGGGCGACGAAACGCATCGGGGTCTTACTGTCCCCCATCGCCCGCAACACCGTGGAGATGAAGTTGTAGCCGAACAGGAACAGCATCCCGAGGAAGGTGATCTGCAGGTACTCACGTGCCCATGTGAGGATCTCCACCGGAGTGCCCATCGCTTGTAACAGCAGGTCCGAGAGGAAGAACCCGGCGGCCCCCAAAGCGAGTGACCCGGCGAAGAGGATGACGATGAACGCGTTGAGGTAACGCTTCAGGCCCTCCTCATCGCGCCGCCCTCGTTGCTGGGACAGGATCGCGAGGGCGGCGTTGTTCATCCCGATGACGAACGAGAGTACCGTGAAGATCAGCGCGGACGAGATCGCCACTGCGCCGAGCGCCTGAGCCCCTAAGAGATTTCCCACCCACAGGTTGTCCACCAATTGGTAGGAGGCCTGGAGCAGGTTCGCGAACATGATGGGGCCGGAGAAGGTCACCAGTTGCTTCAACGTGGCTCCGCTGGTGAAGTCCGTGCCCGTGGTCGCCATCGCGCTCTTCCATCGACGTCTGTGACTGCCGGAAGGATATCAACACACCGGACGGGCGGGCGCCCGCGGTGTGTGACCCCGTGCGCGGGGAATAATAGCTCGCGCGGTGCTCCTAGTTCTGTTACGTTGTTGGCGTGAAGAACTGAGTGTTGTCCTACCTGCGACCGCGGCGGCCGTTGCCCGGCAGGTTTCCACGCAATCTGGAACACTCATGTCAACTCGGATTTCTCACGCTGCTCCCGAAGCCACCCATCTTTGGCTCGACGGCATCTCGTTCGCCTTCGGGGACCGTCGGGTCCTCACCGACGTTTCGTTCTCGGTGCCATCCGGCGACCGGGTCGGCCTCATCGGCGAGAACGGGGCGGGCAAATCCACCTTGCTCCGCATCATCGCCGGACAGTTGGAACCATCGGCAGGAGCATTCGGAGCATCGGCACCTGGCTGGGCACCGGCGATCGGGCTCCTCCATCAGGAACCACCCTTCGCACCCTCGGACACCGTGGGCGAAGCAGTCGAATCGGCTGTCACTCCGGCTCGACGCGCCCTGGAGTCAATCACGCGCCTTGCAGCAGCGATCGAAGAAGACCCAGGAAGCACCCGGGTCGCCGCGGCATATTCCGGCGCATTGGACACAGCGGACCGGCTGGGGGCATGGGAACTTGACGCGAAAATCAGCGCGATGCTCGCAGGACTCGGGCTGGCCGGGGTCGCTCACGATCGCCCCACCCGCACACTTTCCGGCGGTCAGCGCGCCCGGTTAGCACTCGCGTGGCTGCTGCTTCGCGGACCGGATGTCCTGCTCTTGGACGAACCGACAAACCATCTCGATGACGCCGCTACGGCTCACCTTGTCACCGTGCTCACGGCTTGGCCAGGGCCGGTGCTCATGGCTAGCCACGATCGGGCTTTCCTCGATGAGAGCGCGACCTCGCTCGTGGACCTTGATCCTGCGCCGCTCCCGCACTCTGTTGCAGATCCGCTCCGTCAAGACGGGCCGGGCTCGGGCATTGGCAGCACCCGGTATACGGGCACCTACAGCGATTACCTCACGTTCCGGCGAGAGGAGCGGCGGCGCTGGGAGCGTCAATACCTGGAAGAACAGGCGGAACTCAACCGTCTTCGACGCTCGGTGAACACGCATCAAACAGTCGGCCACGCGGATTGGAAGCCGCGCACCGAGGTACGGATGGCGCAGAAGTTCTACGCCGATCGCAACGCGAAAACCGTCTCCCGCCGCGTCAACGACGCTCGGACTCGACTCCGGCGGCTCGAGGAGCGCCAGCTACGCAAACCCCCAGCGGACCTGGAATTTCGGGGCTTGCCCACCGATCGCGGAGCGACGGCGGGATCTAACCCCGTCCTCATCGCGAGCGACGTTCACGTCTCTGACCGCCTCCGCTCGACGTCGATGAGTATCAGCCAAGGTGAGAAGTGGCTGATCACCGGTCCAAATGGTGCGGGTAAATCGACGCTCCTCCTACTCCTCGCCGGAGAGCTAGCGCCAACGAGCGGGCACGTCACCCGCTTGACGCGGGAGCGGATCGGAATGCTCAGCCAAGCGGTTCATCTACCTGATCCCCGCGGGCGGGGAGATAGCCGCACAGCAATCGAAACCTACACCGATCTCGTCGGCGCTGAGCGGGCTCAGCGAACGCCGCTGCGCACTTTCGGTTTGCTTGCTGGTCGCGATGAGAACCGACCGATCGCGCAGTTGAGTGTAGGGCAACAACGCCGACTTGCCTTGGCGGTATTACTCGCCGATCCACCTGAGATTTTACTCCTCGACGAACCGACGAACCATTTCTCGCTGAGCCTCGTCTCCGCCCTGGAATCCGCCGTTGCCGCTTATCCCGGAACGGTTGTCATCGCTTCCCACGACCGCTGGTTACGCGCCCGGTGGGCGGGGCAGAAACTTTCGCTGCCTCAATAGCTCTCGCGGGGGCGAGCTACTTCGTCGCCACCACCTTCTGTGAGGCGGCGTCGGCGGCCGAGGCCATCTTCTTCGCGATGAACCGGATGGCCCTCGTAGGCATCACTCGGGAGAGCCGGTCGAGCAGTTTCGCATCGTTTCCGATCCGTACCCGCGGTTTCCCCTTGGCAACCGCCTCAACGATTTGCCGGGCCGCGTCGATCGAGGAGGTCATCTTGATCGGGGAGTCCGCAGCGGAGGCGGTCGTCTCGCTCGCTCCGGAGTTGCGGGCGATATCGGTCACGATTACCCCGGGAAACACGACGGTCACGGTGACGTTGCTCTGCGCGAGTTCGGCTTGGAGACCTTCGGCCCCCCGGGCGCGTTCGTCCGTCACGACCCCGCCCTTCATGACAAGATCGCCGATGACGAGTTCGACGGCATCGAAGGGCGGCGCTGATTATGACGGGATAGCGCGTCTCGGTGCCCTGCTGAGCACGCCGTTGGAACGGGGGAGCGCCACTGGCCTCATCGAACCTGGGGTGACGGTCGAGGAGGTCATCCTCGCGGTCCGGATGGCGTACGGAATTATTCGCACCTGCGATCCCGCAACCGAGCCGGCCGAGCTACGGCGCGTCATTCTCGATGCGTTTCCGCGCTTGTCCGGGCCGGGAGCAACTGGCTGATTCAAGCGCGGCCGTGGTAGCCGTCGAGGAACCTCTCCAACGGGATCCCGCCGGTTGAGTTCGGGGTGAGTACCCAGACGACGAGGTAGGTGCCCACGCCGATCCCGGGAATGAGGAAGAGGATGAGCATGATGAGGCGGACGACGGCCGGGGAAACGCCCAGGTGCCGCGCGATACCACCGGCGATGCCACCCAGGATGCGGTTCGGGCCGCGATAGAAACCTAGGCCCCTGACGAAATTGAAGAACGATTTCATAGTGTTACCGTAGATCCTTCCCGGCTTCGGCGCGAGGGGTTGCGGCAGAGGAAGACGATTCTTTCATGCACCTATTTGCGCAGGTGCGCGGCTACGCCGTGCGAAGGCAAATCCTCGGCGTTCGCGAGCGTGAGGAGATGATCGGTCACCTCGGCGAGTGCCGTGCGGGAGTAGTCGATCACCTGCACAGATTTCAGGTAGGCCTGCACGCCGAGCCCGGAGGCGAAACGGGCGGTCCCGCCAGTCGGGAGCACGTGGTTGGAGCCGGAGATGTAATCCCCGAGCGGCACCGGGGAGTAGGGACCCACGAAGATCGCGCCCGCGTTGGTGATTCGGCGCGCCACCCCAGCCGCGTCTTCCGTCTGGATCTCCAAGTGTTCAGCTGCGTAGGCGTTGACGACGGCGATGCCCGCCTCGAGGTCGTCGACGAGCACGATCCCGGATTGTGGCCCCGCCAGCGCCGTGGCGATCCGCTCGGCGTGGACGGCGGAAGCCGCCTGTTCGGTGATCGCCCCCGCGACTTTGCCCGCGAACGCTCCCGACGGGGTAACGAGCACGGACGCGGCGGCCGGGTCATGTTCCGCCTGGGA
This sequence comes from Actinomycetes bacterium, assembly GCA_021793935.1. The sequence goes on from JAJYRV010000028.1 coordinate 4,141, forward strand.
GATGAGGTCCGCCGCGACCCACGCGGGGTTGGCGGTGTCGTCGGCGAGGACGGCGATCTCGGTCGTTCCCGCCTCGGAGTCGATACCCACGGTTCCCAACACCGCACGTTTGGCGGCAGCGACGTAAATGTTCCCCGGTCCGGTGACGACGTCGACCGGCGGGCAACTGTTGGCCAGGTCAATTTCCCCGTCCGCTCCACGGGTCGTGACCCCGTGGGCAAACATCCCGACGGCTTGCGCACCGCCGACGGCGTACACCTCCTCGATCCCGAGCAGGGCGCAGGCAGCGAGGATGGTGGGGTCGGGCCAGCCGCCGTTTTCTCGTTGCGGTGGCGAGGTGACCGCGAGCGAACCGACCCCGGCAACCTGCGCGGGGACGACGTTCATCACGACCGAGGAGGGGTAGACGGCGAGCCCGCCGGGCACGTACAGCCCCACTCGGGAGACGGGGATCCACCGTTGCTGGACGGTGCCGCCGGGAGCAAGTTCGCTCGTGCGTTCCTCGGGCAACTGCGCCGAGTGGGCGATCCGGGCGCGGCGGATGGATTCCACCAGCGCGTCACGAACGGCGGAGTCAAGGTTCTTCTGCGCATCCGCGATCACCTGTGCAGGCACACGCAGCGAGTCCGGGCGCACGCGGTCAAATTTCTCGGTGAGCGCTAGGAGCGCTTCGGCGCCGCCCTCACGCACCTCATCGAGGATCGGACGAACGGTCTCGATAGCTACCCCGACGTCAACTTCTGCGCGGGGCAACACCCCGCGCAGTTCCTCGGGGGAAAGGGTGGAACCGCGAAGATCGATAGTGCGCATCACGGTTGCCATTCTACTGGCCCGCGCGGCCCGGGCGGCCCGCTGTTCACGTTCTGGATCCTCGGGGTCACACGGGTTCAGCGAGGCGCACTGGGTCCTCGTGTCCCCCGGCACTCTGGATACTGCGGCTGAGCGCCACGGTGAGCAGGAACGTGGTGTCGGTTTCGCCTTCTACCTCGAACGGCCCATCGGGAATGACGAGGTGGCTCCATTCGCGGCCGAACCACTGGGTGCCCCCCGCGCGCAACCAGAGCCGACCGGAGATGACCAGCAAGGTAGCTTCCCCGGAAGTGGACTGCACGTTCATCACGGCGCCTTGACGCAACGCGACCGCGGTCTGCCGCAGCCGCTTCTCGTGCCCGCCCACGATGGTGTCGGCCGCCCGGCCGCTGGATGCCGTCTCGGCAATCTTGAGTAATTCGCGCGCTTTCGCCGCCAGGCTGATCTTGTTCACGTCACACCGCTTCCCGCCGTTGGTTCAGTTCTTCTACATTACGGGCGAAGCAGCGCGGAGGAAAGCACCCTGGGAAGGATTGCGCGCACGTACCACGTACCCGGGCTGCGAGGCGCGGGTGCTGGTGAGAGCGGCGCGGACCACAGAAATGCCACTCGTGCGGTGGTCGGCCGGTGCCTACGGCGTACCGGCGCCGGTGAGAACTCCGTGGAGGACCTCTGCGAGCGCAGTTGGACAGGTGCGCATGGGCCAGTGGCCGGAGTCGAGGTCCACGTAGGAGATCTCCTGCACCCGTGCGAGTTCCGGCACGTCGCCACGGGTGATCCATGCTTTCGCGTCCTCGGTGCTGAATTCCGGGCACACGAGTCCCACCGGAATCGAAAACCGTCGCTCCTCCTCATACGTCACCTTGCCCGTGGCCACCCCTTCCGGGACGGGAACCACGACGGCGCGCAACTCCTCGCGATCGTGTTCATCAAGATCGGCGACGTCGGCCTGCTCGAATGCCTCCCAGCCCGGGAACGGCACAACTCCGTTGCGGATAGGGAAGAAGTCGGCATAGGTCCCACCACCGGCGGCGGGAAACCCGCCGACCATGATGACCCCGCGCACCCGCGCCGGGCGGTGCGAGGCCGCGATCCACACGAGGGTGGACGCAGCGGAGTGGCCGACCAGCACCGGGTGGTCCGCCGCGTCGATCGCGGTGAGCACGTATGCGAGCTGATCCGCCAGGGTTGCGTCAGTGGCGCCCCCCTGACCGGGCAGCGTGAGGGCGAGGGGCCGGTGGCCACGCTCACGTAGGGCCGCGGCCGAGGCGGCCCACACCGTCCCGGGTAGCCACAGACCCGGGACGAGGAGGACATCGGCGCTGGGAATGGTCACACCGCAAGCGTAGGTGAACGGGCGGGGTGTGGCGATAGCGACCTCATACGAGGCAGTTCGGCCCGAGCAGGGCCTTGAGTTCTCCATACAGGGCGGGGGTGCGGTTCACCCGCAACCCGTTGTCGAGTCGCATGAGGGTCGCCTTCCCCTGCGCGGTGAGTTTGAGGTGCACTTCGGAAGGCCCCGGGTGGGTGGTGAGGATGCCCCGCAGACGCTCCACCACCGGCGGTACGCACCGGGCCGAAGGCAGGGTCAGCATGAGGGGTTGGTCGGCACCGGCGGTGATATCGGGGATGGTGACGTCGAGCGCTTGGAGGGTGATCTCGTCGTCCCGTTTGCGGGCCCGGCCCTTGATGACGACGACGGCGTCATTGGCGAGCACCGTGGAATAGGCGAGGTAGGTATCTCCGAAGAACATGATCTCCACGCCACCGGACATATCCTCTAAGGTGACGGCCGCCCACGGTTTACCCGCCTTGGAAACTTTGCGCTGCACACTGGTGATGAGACCGGCGACGGTGACGTGGTGCCCATCGCGGAGGTCTTCCTTCTCCATGAGCGCCGCGACGGAGGAGTCCGCGGCCTGCTCGAGAATGTGGTCGATCCCCGCGAGCGGGTGGTCGGAGACGTACAGGCCGAGCATTTCCCGTTCGAAGGCGAGCTTCTGCTTCTTATCCCACTCGGGCATCTCCGGCACTTCGACGGCGAAGGCGGAGGTCTCGGCGTCCCCAGTCGTGGCGAAGAGGTCGAACTGGCCTTCGGCCTCCTTGCGTTTCACGCCGACGATCGCATCGACGGATTGCTCGTGGATCGTCAGCAGCGCGCGGCGGGAATAGCCGAGGGAGTCGAACGCCCCCGCCTTGATTAGCGATTCGATCGTGCGCTTGTTGCACACGTTCGCCGGCACTTTCTCCAGGAAGTCGGTGAAGGAGGTGAAGTCGCCGGATTCGGTGCGGGCCTGGACGATGCCGTCAACGACGTTCGTTCCCACGTTGCGCACCGCGGCGAGCCCGAACCGGATGTCCTCCCCAACCGCCGTGAACATTCCCACGGATTCGTTGACGTCGGGTGGGAGCACGGTGATGCCCATATGGCGGCACTCGTTGAGGTACAGCGCGGCTTTGTCTTTGTCCGCTCGGGTGGAGGTGAGCAGCGCCGCCATGTACTCGGTGGGATAGTTCGCCTTGAGGTAGGCCGTCCAGTACGAGACCATTCCGTACGCGGCCGAGTGGGCCTTGTTGAACGCGTAGTCGGAGAAGGGAACGAGCACGTCCCACAGCGCCTGGATCGCGGCTTGGGAGTAGCCGTTTGCCTTCATCCCCTCGGAGAACGGGACGAACTCGGCGTCGAGGATCTCTTTCTTCTTCTTCCCCATCGCACGGCGGAGCAGGTCGGCCTGCCCCAGGGTGTACCCGGCGAGCTTCTGGGCGATCTCCATCACCTGCTCCTGGTACACGATGAGCCCGTACGTGGTGCCGAGAATCTCGTCGAGGGGACCGGCCAGACCCGGGTGGATCGGCTCGATCTTCTGCAGCCCGTTCTTCCGCAGTGCGTAGTTCGTGTGCGAGTTCGCGCCCATCGGCCCGGGCCGGTAGAGTGCACCGACGGCGGAGATGTCTTCGAAGTTGTCTGGGCGCATCTGGCGCAGCAGGGTCCGCATTCCCCCGCCGTCGAGTTGGAACACCCCGAGGGTGTCCCCGCGAGAGAGCAGGGCGTAGGTGGCCGGGTCGTCGAGAGCGATGTTCTCGATGTCCACCGGTTCCTTACCGTTGAGCACGATGTTTTCCAGCGCGTCATCAAGCACGGTGAGGTTCCGCAGACCGAGGAAGTCCATCTTCACCAGCCCGAGATCCTCCCCAGCGGGGAAGTCGATCTGGGTGATGACGGCGCCGTCCTGCTCGCGGCGCATGATGGGGATGACGTCGATGAGCGGCTCGGAGGCAATGATCACCCCGGCAGCGTGGACCCCCCACTGGCGTTTGAGGTTCTCCAGCCCCTTCGCGGTTTCAAACACGCGCGCGGCGTCGGGGTCGGTAGCGATGAGTTGACGGAACTCCTCCGCCTCGGCGTAGCGGGAGTCGTCGGGATCATGCGTTCCGGCGAGGGAGATGTCCCGGCCCATGACGGCGTCGGGCAGGGCTTTGGTCAGCCGCTCCCCCATCGCGAATTCGTAGCCGAGCACGCGCGCAGCGTCCTTGAGCGCCTGCTTGGCCTTGATCGTGCCGTAGGTGACGATGTAGGCGACCTGTTCCTCGCCGTACTTCTCCGAGACGTACTTGATCACCTCACCGCGGCGGCGCTCATCGAAGTCGATATCGAAGTCGGGCAGGCTCATCCGCTCGGGATTGAGGAACCGTTCGAAGATGAGCCCGTGCTTGAGCGGGTCGAGGTCGGTGATACCCATCGCGTAGGCGGCCATCGACCCGGCCCCCGAACCGCGCCCGGGGCCCACCCGGATGCCGTTGTCCTTCGCCCAGTTGATGAAGTCGGCGACGACGAGGTAGTACCCGGCGTATCCCTTGGAGGAGATCACTTCGAGTTCGTATTCCGCTTGAGCGCGCACGTCTTCGGGGACCTCCCCGTCGTAGCGCTTGTCCAAGCCCTCGTAAACCGCTTCGGTGAAGTGCTGTTTTTCGTCCTGCCCCTCGGGAAGGGGGAAGTGCGGCATGTACTTGCCGACCTCTTCGGTGAAGTCCGCGTTGCATCGCTCCGCCACCCACAGCGTGTTGTCGCAGGCCTCGGGGTGGTCGGGGAACAGGGCGCGCATCTCCTCAGCGGACTTCAGGTAGTAGCCGTCCCCGGAGAACGCGAACCGCTTCCCGCCCTGGTCGTAGGTGGGCTCCATGAGGGTGGCCCCGGAGTTGACGCACAGCAACGCTTCGTGGTGATGGGAATCCTCGGCCCGCGTGTAATGCAGGTCGTTCGTCGCCAGTAGCGGCGCGCCGATCTTCTTCGACATCTCCAGCAGATCCGAGATCGTGCGTCGTTCGATGTCGATGCCGTGATCCATGATTTCGATGAAGAAGTTCTCTTTACCGAAAATGTCTTGCAACTCGCCGGCGGTCCGGTAGGCCTCCTCGAACTGCCCTAGGCGCAGCCGCACCTGGATCTCCCCCGAAGCGCACCCGCTCGTGGCGATGATGCCCTTGCCGTAGCGTTGCATGAGTTCCCGGTCGATCCTGGGCCACTTGCCCATCTGCCCCTCGAGGGATGCAAGCGAACTCATGCGGAACAGGTTGTGCATGCCCTCGGTGGTTTCCGCGAGCAGGGTCATGTGGGTGTAGGCACCCCGTGCGGAGACGTCATCGCCCCGCTGAGAATCCTCCCCCCACCGAACTCGGGACTTATCGAAGCGGGAGGTTCCGGGGGTGACATACGCCTCGACTCCGATGATGGGTTTGATGTCGTACTTGCGGGCGGTCCGCCAGAAATCATAGGCGCCGAACAGATAGCCGTGGTCGGTTGTCGCCATCGCGGTTTGGCCCAGCCGTTGGGCCTCGGCAAACAGGTCATCGAGCCGGGACGCGCCGTCCAGCATCGAATACTCGGTATGAACATGTAAGTGAACAAAATCAGCATTCGACGACATGCTTTTGATTCTAGGCCGGGGCAGTGACGGCCGGGGCCGGCACGCGGCCCGGGGTGGAAAACATCACGGTATCGGCTGGGGTTCGACGACGGCGCTCGCCCGCACGCACGCGCCTATCGCCGCGAGGGCAACGACGGCGGCGAGGGTGATGGTGGCGGCGAAGCCCGAGGTCTGCGCGGGCCCGCCGAACGCGAGGGCATACAGGTCCGCGCCGTGTAGTTCCTGCGCGATCACCGGCATGACCGTGGTGACGGCGAGGTTTTCAAACGCGACGATGAAGATGAGGGCGAACATCCCGATCGTCGTCCACCGGTTTTCTGGTGCTAACACCGAGGAGGCACGTTCGTAGATTACGGCATGTGCACCGAAAGGATCTTGTGGGCGTCTTGGTGCCAGATCCGGGCATCGAGGTACCGATGCGGGGCGATCTCGTAACCCAAGTGCCGGTAGAAGTCGAGCGCGGACTCTTGGGCGGAGAGCTCGATCCGGACCTGCCCGGCGGCGTCGGTGTGTTCGGCGCTGGCGACCTGCTCGAGGGCGGTCATGATCGCCGTCCCGATCCCCCGCCCCCGTGCCCGGGAAAGGACCGCGACTCGGCCGATGTGCACGAGCCCGGGGCGCTCCACCAGCAGCCGGGCAGTGCCGATCGCGGTCTGGTCCTCATCGAAGGCGAGGACGTGGCGTGTGGAGGGGGCCTCGTCGAGCCCGTCGATCTCCTCGGCCTCACTCAGCCCTTGCTCACCGACGAAGACCTCGCGCCGTATCCGCCACGCCGCCGCCATCTGTTCGGGGGTGGTGATGGGGAGGACGGCGACGCTCAAAGCGTGCGTACCTCGACCTCACGCTCGGGGTGTTGCACGTGCGCGTTGTCGAGGCGGACGGCGTCAAAGGGTGCGTTGGAGGGCAGCCGGTCGTGGATCGCCTGGGTGACGACGGCTTTGGCGATGCGCACCGCGTCGTGGATGTCAGTGCCTTTGGCGAGCTCGGCGGTGATCGCGGCGGCGAAGGTGCACCCGGCGCCGCTCGGGCGTTCGGTGCCGACCTTCGGGGTCGAATATACGGTCGTGGTTTCGCCGTCGTAGAGCACGTCGACGGCATCCGGTCCGGCGAGTTCCACCCCGCCCTTGGCGACGACGTAGGCGGGTCCGAGCGCGTGGATCCGTTTCGCGGCCTCCGCCAGATCCACGACCGTGGTGATCTCGTCCATCCCGGCCAGCGTGCGTGTTTCGAACATGTTGGGGGTGACCACGGTGGCGAGGGGAAGGATCTTTTCCTTCAATGCATTATCGGTGTCCAGCGCCTGGCCGGGCTCTTGCCCCTTGCAGATGAGCACGGGGTCGAGCACGACGTTGCGCCAACTCTGCTTCTGCAGGGAGGTCGCGACGGTACTGATCGTCGTAGGGGTGCCGAGCATGCCGATCTTGACCGTGTCGAGTCGGTGGGTTCCCGTGGCCGCTTCGATCTGATCAGCAATGACTTGCGCATCGACGGGTACGAAGCGGTGATCCCACTCGTTTTCCGGGTCGAAGGAGACGATGCAGGTGAGCGCCCCCATTCCATAGGTTCCCAATGCTTGGAACGTCTTGAGGTCGGCTTGGATTCCGGCGCCGCCGGTGGCTTCAGATCCGGCGATCACGTACGCGAGGTGTGGCATGGGTCGATTTTACGACATGCGCGCCGCGGCTCGGCACCGCCGGGCGGGATCTATTCGGCAGCGTATCGATCAAGCGCGTGTTGGAGGTCTTCGGGGTATTCCGAGCGTTCCTCGAGCCACGCACCGGTCGTGGGGTGCTGGAACCCCACTTCGACGGCGTGGAGCCACTGCCGAGTGAGGTCGGGGGTCACCTGCGTGGCGTAGGTGGGGTCGCCGATGCACGGGTGCCCGATAGCTTCCATGTGCACCCGGATCTGGTGGGTGCGGCCGGTTTCCAGTTCCACCTCGACGAGGGTGGCGCTGCGGAAGGCTTCGAGCACCTCGTAGTGGGTGCGTGCGTCCCGGCCGCCGGTGACGACGGCGAATCGGTATTCTGCGCCTGGGTGGCGCCCGATCGGTGCGTCGATCGTGCCGACGGGGGTGGTGAGGTGGCCGTGGACGAGTGCGTGGTAGCGCCGAGTGACGGTGCGTTCCTTGAACGCTTGCTTCAGCGCCGAGTAGGCAGGGATGGATTTCGCGACGACCATGAGCCCGGAGGTACCCGCGTCGAGCCGGTGCACGATCCCCTGCCGTTCGGCTGGACCTGCGCTGGCGAGGTGGACCCCGGCGGCGGTCAGCGCACCGACGACGGTGGGTCCGTCCCAGCCCGGGCTGGGGTGGGCGGCCACGCCGGCAGGTTTGTCGATGATAACGAGGTCCGGGTCTTCGTAGCGGATGTGCATGCCCGGTACGGGCTCAGGTGCCTTCGGCGTGTGCACGTCGGGCAACTCGACGATGAGCCACCCGCCCGTAGGCAGGCGGTCCGACTTTCCCACCACCATCCCGTCAACAGATACGGCGCCCTGTTCGGCAAGTTCCGCCGCCTTGGTGCGGCTCATCCCCAGCAACCGAGCGAGACCGGCGTCCACGCGGTCACCGGCGATGCCATCGGGCACCGGCAGAGAGCGAACGTCACTCATCGCCGTCCTCCGCAGCGGGCTCGGCGTCCGCGTCGTCCGGCCCGTGGTTGCGGCCTTCGAGGGGGATCCCCACGAACGCGAGAACCGCGATCCCGATTGCCGCGGCAACGATGAAGATGTCGGCGACGTTGCCCACGAAGAAGCCGTTGTAGTTCAAGAAGTCCACAACGTGGCCGACCCCGAACCCGGGATCC
>JAJYRV010000029.1 GCA_021793935.1 Actinomycetes bacterium
TCGCGGTGCTCGACGCGAGCCCGCTCGACCGTGATCCGAACCAGACGAGAGTGCTCGCCACGCTCGTGGGCGGAGAAGCGGTGTTTGACGATTCGGGGCGATGGGAGGGCACAGTAGGCAGATGAGTAGTGAAATGGGCGTGGCGCTCGTGACCGGCGGGACCTCCGGGATCGGCCTCGCGATCGCTCGCGGGCTTGCCGAGCGCGGATACGAGGTCATCGTCACGGGCCGGACCCCGCCCGCGGTCGGGGAAGGGGAAGCTGCCGGAGCGCTGGAACACCTCGCCGTCGACCACGCCGATCCGGGCTCGGTCGCACACGTGCGCGACCACCTCGAGCGCCGGGGACCGCTTGCCGCCTTGGTCAATAACGTCGGCCGGCGCCACGGCGCGCACCTGGGGGAGCTCGAGTGGGAATCGCTGCGCGAGACCTTCGAACTCAACGCCATCTCGGCGATCATGCTCACCCAGGGCCTCCTGCCCGAATTCGGCGCCGACGGCGGTGCGATCGTCAACGTGAGCTCGCGCCTCGCGCGGGTGGGCATGGCTGGGGTGAGCGGGTACGCGGCCTCGAAGGGGGCGGTCAATGGCTTCACCGTCGCCGCCGCCGTCGAACTCGCCCCGAAACGCATCCGCGTCAACGCGATCGCGCCGGGAATGACGAAGACGCCCCTCATCGAGGAGTGGCTCGCGGAACAACCCGACGCGCAGGCCGCCGAGGCGCAGGTGTCGGCGCGGGTCCCCCTCGGCACGCTCGCCACACCGGCGGACATCGCGGGGGCAGCGGTGTTCCTCGCCAGTCCGGAATCGAGGTACATCACCGGGGTCGTGCTCCCGGTGGACGGCGGTTACACCGCAAGCTAACCCCCTACACCCAGCCCCTTACACCCAGCCCGCGCGGTCCTGCAACGCCGCGAAGCTGAATGCGATCGCCTGCCGGCACGCTTCGATGGCAGGGGAGCGGTCGGTGCCCCGGCGCACGACGGTGAGCACCTTTCGGTACATCACCTCAGGCAGTCCGGCGACGCGGGTGAGGGAATCGGGGAGCCCCTGACCGATCGTGCTGGGCAGGAACGCCGCCGCCACTCCCCGCTCCACGAGTTGCCGGTGCACGGTGGGGTCGGGGGATTCGAACCGCACCCGGGGCTCGAAGCCCGCCTTCCGACACGTGGCAACGCTCCAACGGAACGAATCGCTGTTGCGCGGCTCCATCGCCCAATGCACCTGACCGGGATCGGCCTCCTCCGAGGGGAGGAACGCCCGGATCGGTTCTCTCCCGAGATCCGTGCGCACCAGGCCGAGGGTCGGAGGCAGCGGCACGCCGGGATATTCATCGGCGACGGCGATATCCGCTCGCCTCGCCAGCACCTCGTCGATCGCTTCCTCCGGGTCGAGTTGGCGAAACTCCAGGTTGAGCGCCGGGGCGAGTTCCCGCAGGTGCGCCGCGACCTCCGCGAGCATTCGCAGCGCGAAACTATGGAAGCCCACGAGCCGAACCCGCCCGGCCAGGGCGTCACGGCTCGCGCTCAGGTCCGCCTCGGCCTGTTCCAGCGCGGCGAGGATGTCCTCGGTTTGGGCAACGAGTTGCCACGCCGCGTCGGTGAGGATGACGCCCCGACCGACGGTCTCCAGCAGACGCACGCCGGTCTCCTGCTCCAACCGGCTCAGCCGCTGGGAAATATTGGAGGTGCTCATCTGCAGCGATCGCGCCGCGGCGGTCACGCTTCCGTGAAGCGCGACTTCGCGCAGAAGAGCGAGCTTGTGAACATCGAGCATCCGCACCCCTATCGTTAACTCAAAATGAACTGTATCAGTCGCATGTTTTCCCTTCAATAAAGAGTCAGGGGGGTCTAGGCTGAAGGTCCTAAGCGTTTGACGCTGTGGTGTAATCCGCGTTCGAAGGAGATCTTATGCGTGGAGAATTCGTCACCATCGCGGAGCTCGATGCCCGGCTAGAGGGTGTTCGAGCGCGCATGCGGGCACGCGAGCTTGGTGGGCTCATTGTTGCTGACCCCGCAAACATTTATTACCTCAGCGGCTACGATGCCTGGTCGTTCTATACTCCGCAGATCCTGTTCGTTCCGCTAGAGGGGGAACCGATCCTGGCGATGCGGGAGATGGACGCCCTCGGTGCGCATCGGACCGCCCTGAAATACGCCGAAAATGTGCTCGGCTATCCCGAACACCTCGTCCATCACCCCGATGTGCACCCGATGGAGTGGGTCGCGAGGAAGCTGCGGGATGCCGGCTATGCCCGCCCGATGACCGTGGGTTTCGAAGGAGACGCCCACTTCTTCGCGGTGCGCTCCTACCTCTCCTTCCTCCAGGAGATCCCCGAATGGGAACTCGTGGAGAGCAAGGAACTCGTCAACTGGGTGCGGCTAGTGAAATCGGACGCCGAGATCACGCTGATGAGGTGCGCCGGCGCGATCGCCTCGGAAGCGATGCGCAGCGCCGTCGCCGCGATCGAGGAGGGCGTCACGCTCAACGTCGTCGCCGCCCAGGTGCTCGAGGCCCAGGCGCGAGGAGTCGGGCCGATCGACGGCGATTATCCGGCGATCGTGCCGATGTTCCCGCACGGGGAGAGCGCGAACACCCCGCACCTCACGTGGAGCTCTACGCCGGTGGCCACGGGAGAGATCGTCTCGGTAGAACTTGCCGGGGTCTACCAGCGCTACCACAGCCCGCTCGCCCGCAGCATCATCCTCGGCACTCCCTCCCGGGAACTTGACCGGGTCGCGGGAGCGACCGTCGAAGGAATCAACGCCGCGTTGGAGGAAATGAAACCCGGCAACACCCCGGAAGACGTGACCGCCGCGTGGAACGCGGTGATGAAGCGCAACGGCTTACGAAAGGACTCCCGGCTCGGCTACTCGATCGGTATCGGCTATCCCCCCGATTGGGGGGAGCGGACCGTGAGCATCCGCGAGGGCGATGAAACCGTGTTCACCGAAAACATGACGTTCCACATGATTGCGGGAATGTGGCTCGCCCACGACAGTTTCGAAGTTTCAGAATCCGTACGGATCGGCCCCCGGGGCGCGGAGGTGCTGACCAATTGCCCTCGCGCCCTCATAGTGAAGGAGGACTATGAACGCCCAGATCACTATTCCCTTCGCGCTTAGGACCGACCAACTCATCGGCTCGGTCATCGACTCCTCGACGGCCCTCCTTGCGAGCCAGCGCCACGACATCGTCCGCTTCGCCATGGGCGCCCCGGGCGAGGATCTCATCCCCCTCGCCGAACTCGACGCGGCGTACGCCACGGCGAAGGCGGGGCGATACGACTACGGTGAGAGCGAAGGCGAACCTCGGCTTCGGGAGCAGATCCTCAAGCTCAGCGCAGAATCCGGCCAGGCGACGGCGGACGAACGCATCCTCGTCACCAGCGGCGGGATGCAGGGGTTGGACATCGCGTTCAAACTCTTCGTCGATCCCGGCGACGTCGTCGTCATCGAGGCCCCGACCTACACCAACGGCTACGCGACCGCGCTGAGCTACGGCGCGGACGTCCTGCCCGTGCCGGTGGATGAGGAGGGAATGATCGTTGAACAGCTCCCGGACCTCGTCGCCGCGAAGGGCCGGGCACCGAAAGCGATCTACACCGTCCCGAACTTCCAGAACCCCTCCGGGGTGACGATGAGCCGCGCTCGGCGCGAGGAACTGCTGCGCCTGGCGGAAACATGGGGCGCAGTGATCATCGACGACGACCCGTACGGGGCGCTGCGATTCTCCGGCGCGCCCGAGCCCGGCTTCCTCGAACTCGCCCCGCAACACCCCCTCGTGTTCGGTGTCCGCACGTTTTCTAAGATCATCGCTCCGGGCCTGCGCACGGGGTGGATCGATGTCGACCCGAATATCCGCGACCTCGCGATCGCTGCGAAGCAGGCGATGGATACGTGCACGCAGGTCCCCGCGCAACACACCGTCGCGCAGTTCCTGGAAGAGGGGCACCTGGGTACCCACATCGCCCGGCTGCTGCCGATGTATGCCGAACGAAAGGACGCGATGCGCCGAGAGCTGCACGCGCACTTCGGCGAATCGATGCGGGCGACGGACCCGGACGGCGGATTCTTCCTCTGGGTGACGTTCGAGGGCGAGCTCGCCGGCATCGACACCGAGGAGCTGTTCCCCCGGGCGCTCGCGAACGGCGTCGCCTACATCCCGGGGCCGGCGTTCACCACCGACGGTTCGATGCGGTCGAGCCTTCGGCTGTGCTTCGCCACCTCGACTCCCGAGCGGATCGAAGAAGGTGTTCAGCGCCTCGCGCAAACGGTGAGGGGCTGACATGAGTGAATTCACCGACCTCGAGGCCACGGCCCTCGGTTACGTCAGCCGCACCCAGATCGTCGTCGACACCTGCCAGCTCATCATCGCCCGGGGCGAGAACCCGGGCGAGACCGAAGCGCAAACCGTTCGCTGGCTGCGCGAGATGTGCCGGCGGATCGGGGCAGAGGCGACGACGTGGGAGTTCGAGCCCGGGCGGGAGAACCTCCACGCCTGGCTCGGACCGGAGCAGGGCCCGGCGATCCTCTTCCTCGGCCACTCCGATGTCGTCCCCGCCGGCGAGGGCTGGGATGGCGACCCGTTCCGGCCCCGCTTCGGTCACGACGCGATCATCGGCCGCGGCGCCGCCGACATGAAAGGGGGGCTCGCCGCCGTCGTCGCAGCGATGGACGCGATCCACCGGATCAACCCAGACATCCGACTCGAACTGCTGTGCACGGGGGATGAAGAGGACCGCTCCCTGGGGATCCGCGCCGCCCTCGAGCGCTTCGCGGGCAAGGAGTACCTCGCGTGCATCGTCGCGGAGCCGACCAACCTCGACGTCGTCGTCGGTTGCCGCGGCGCGAGCAACTTCTGGGTGCAGGTCACCGGTTCCTCCGCCCACGCGGGCAGGCCCGAGGACGGCGCCAACTCGATCGAAGCGGCCAGTCTCCTCATCGACCTCGTGCGCGCCCACCACCGGCAAGCCAGCGATTACGAGGCGGATCCGCTGCTGGGAGCAGTGACGTGGAACGTCGGCACGATCAGCGGCGGCACCGGCACGTCGATGGTCCCCCGGGAAACCCTCGTGACGATCGACCGGCGCACGATGCCCGGGGAGGATCCGCAGGAGATTCTCGAGAGCCTGCTGACCCAACTGCGGCTCGACATCGAGGAGCTCAGCAACGCAGACTGGTTCGAAGTCAACGGAGGTGTGGATATGGAAATGCCGGGGTTTCGCTCATCCCCCGATTCCGATCTCGTGCGCACCGCCCGCGAAGCGCTCCTCGCCCTGGGCCAGCCCGCGCTCGTGACGGGCTGGACAGCGGCCTGCGAAGGCGGGTTCTTCGCACGCATGGGGGTGCCCACGGTGGTGCTCGGCCCGGGGGACGTCAACACCCAGGCCCACCAGCCGAACGAAGAAGTATCCATCAGTGATCTCGTCCATGCCGCCCACGCTTACGTCCTCATGGGGCTCCGGCTCGCCGCGCCGGGGGAAGGGGCAGACTGGGGCGAGAGTGAACTGGGAGACGACAGTGACAAGGAGAGGATGGCTCTGTGACACGAGTGGCGTTGGTGACGGGTTCGACGTCGGGCATCGGCGTCGTCGTCGCGCAAAAACTCATCGACGACGGCTTCCAGGTGGCCCTCAGCGGCCGCTCCCGAGAACGTGGGGAGCGGGTCGCGGCGGACCTGGGTGAGCAGGCGGAGTTCTTCCCCGCCGATCTCACCGGCGAGGGGAACGCCCGCGCCCTCGCCGACGAGGTGGCCCGGGCCTACGGCCGGCTCGATGTGCTCGTGAACAACGCGGCCATCGACCACACCAACGATCTGTTGGAGGTCACCGAACAGGAGATCCGCGAAACCTTCGAGACGAACACATTCGCCGCGATGAACCTCCTCATCGGCGCCGCGCGCCACATGCGCAGCCGGGGCGGGGCGATCATCAACATCACGTCCCGGCTCGCGAGCATCGGCGTGCCGACGATGGGCATCTACTCCGCATCGAAGGGGGCGATGCTCGCCTTCACCACCGCGGCGGCAGTGGATCTGGCGAAATACAATATCCGGGTCAATGCCGTGGCGCCGGGAATGACCCGCACCCCGTTGTACCAGGAGTGGCTCGAGAGCCTGCCGGACCCGGCCGCCGAGGCGGCGAAGGTCGCCTCGGCGATCCCGATGGGGCGAATCGCTGAACCCGAGGACGTCGCCGCGGTCGTACGCTTCCTCGCCTCTCCGGAGGCCGCCTACCTCACCGGCGCCTCGATCCCCGTCGAAGGTGGCTACCTCGCCACCTGACCGCCCTCGAAGACGAAGAAGGAGAACATGACCACCCCACACCGCGAAGTTTCCCCCGCCGTACACAGAGCCGCCGCCGACGTGCTCGCGGGGTTTTCGACCCACGCCCCGTCCGCCTCCGAACTCGACGTGCTCAACCCCGCCACCCAGGAGCGGATCGCGACCCTGCCCTCTGCGACCCCGCACGAGGCGTTGGCGCAGGTGCGCATCGCCCACGAGGCGGGGAAGGCATGGGCCCGAACGACCCCGAATCACCGCTCGCAGGTCCTGCACGACGCCTACGACCTGCTGATCGAGAACCAGGACCGGCTCGCATACGTCATCAGTACCGAGATGGGGAAGCCGCTCGCCGAAGCGCGCGGTGAGGTGCAGTACGCGTGCGACTATGTCCGCTGGTACGCCGCGGAGCTACTTCGACCCGCCGGCGCTTACCGCGAGAACCCCGCCGGTGGATCGACGATCCTCACCCGCCGTGCTCCGATCGGGCTTGCCGTGCTCATCGCGCCGTGGAACTTCCCGATGGCGATGATCACGCGCAAGATCGCGCCAGCGATCGCGGCCGGCTGCGCCGCGGTGATGAAACCCGCAACGCTCACGCCGCTGACGACGGGCATCGTCGTCGACCTCATGATTGAAGCCGGGGTGCCAGAGGAGCTCGTCCGGGTCGTCACGACGCGCGACGCCTCCGGGTTCTCCGAAGCGGTCCTCGCCGATCCGCGGGTGCGTAAACTCTCGTTCACCGGCTCCACCGGCGTGGGAAGTACGCTCCTGGGCCTCGCGGCGAAGAACATCGTCAAGAGCTCCATGGAACTGGGCGGAAACGCGCCGCTGCTCGTGTTCGACGACGCCGACGTGGAACGCGCCGTCGAGGGGGCCGTCAAAGCGAAACTTCGCAACGGCGGGCAATCGTGCATCGCGGCGAACCGCATCTTCGTCCAGGAGGGGATCGCCGAGGAGTTCGTTGCCGGCTTCACCGAGGCGATGGACCGTGTCGTCATGGGCAACCCGCTCGCCGACGGCGTCACCCTCGGCCCCGTGATCGACGAACGCGCCGTGGCGAACATGAGCGCGCTCGTGGACGACGCTACGGCGCGCGGTGCGGAACTTCGCACCGGCGGGCAGGTGCCGGAGGGGGAGGGGTACTTCTTCCCCGCCACCGTGCTCGACCACGTTCCTGGCGACGCCGATATCGCCAACACCGAGATCTTCGGCCCGGTCGCCGCCATCACCCGTTTCCGCGAGGAATCGCAGGTGCTCGCGACCGCCAACGACACCCCGTTCGGCCTCGCCGGTTACGTGTTCACCGAGAACCTCGACCGGGCACTCAACGTCGCCGACGCGTTAGAAACCGGGCTCGTGGGCATCAACAATGGGGTGCCTTCCTCTGCTGCCGCCCCGTTCGGGGGGATCAAACAATCCGGGCTCGGGCGGGAAGGAAGCCACGAAGGGCTCGAGGAGTACCAAGAGATCCGGTTCTACAACATCGCCCGCCGCCCCACCGTCAACTGACCGCAAGGAATACCAAGGAGAGATCGATGACCCGCTCGCGTATCACGACGACCGTACCCGGCCCGAAGTCCCAAGAGCTTGCGGGTAGACAGGCGACGTACGTCTCCGCCGCGGTGAGCTGCGCGCATCCGGTCTACATCGAGCGGGGCGAGGGGTCGATCCTCACCGATGTGGACGGCAACGAATACCTCGACTTCGGCTCAGGGATCGGCGTGATCGCCCTCGGACACGGAAACCCGCGCGCGCTGGAAGCGGCGGAGCAGCAGCTGCGTAAGTTCACCCACACGCTGTTCACCGTCACTCCCTACGAGCTCTACATCGACGTCTCGCGGCGGCTGACCGAACTCACCCCGGGAGAGTTTGAGAAGAAGTCGGTGCTGAGCTCCACCGGGGCCGAAGCGATCGAGAACGCGATGAAGATCGCCCGCGCCTATACGGGGCGGAACGGAATCGCCGTCGTCGACCACGGGTATCACGGGCGGACCAACCTCACGCTCGGGCTCAATTACAAAGCCGGCGCATATTCCGCCGGTGCCGGCCCCCGCCCGGGGGAGATCTACCGGACGAACAATTCCCACCCGTATCGGGACGGGATGACCGGCAAGGAGGCCGCGCTCACCGCGATCGAGCGGCTGGAGATGACCTCCGGGGCGGAGAACCTTGCCTGCCTCCTGATCGAACCCATTCAAGGCGAGGGCGGGGTCGTGGTGCCCGCGGATGGGTTCCTCCCCACGCTGCAGGAGTGGTGCCGGGAGAACGGGATCGTCGTCGTCGCCGATGAGATCCAAACCGGCCTGGGGCGGACCGGTCGAATGTTCGGTTCCGAGCATTTCGGGTTCGAGCCCGATCTCGTCGTCACCGCCAAGGCGATCGCGGCCGGGATTCCGGTCTCGGCCGTGACGGGGCGAGCGGAGATCATGGACGCGATGCTTCCTGGGGCGCTCAGTGGCACCTATTCGGGGAACCCGGTGGGCTGCGCCGCGGCCTTGGAGGTGTTCGACCAGCTTGAAGACGACGGTTTCCTCGGGCACACGCGGCGGATCGGGGAGAAGATCCAATCCGGGTTGCGGCAGCTGCAGCGCGAGCACCCCGTCATCGGGGACGTGCGGGGGCTCGGCGCGCTCCACGGGATCGAACTGATCAACTCCGACGGCTCGCCGAGCCCGGGTGCGTTCACGCAATTGCGTTCTCTCGCCCTCGAGCGGGGAATGGTCGCCCTGCCCGGAGGGAGTAACGGACACGTGCTGAGGCTGTTGCCGGCGCTGAACATCCCCGAGGATCTCGTCGACGAAGGACTCGCGATCCTCGGGGACGCGTTAGCGGCGATGGGCTAGGAAACCGGCCCCTCGCCCTCCCCCTTCGCCTCCACCCGCGCGAGCTTGCGGGCCGCCGCATCACGGCCACCGAGGCCGAATGCCAGCGCCGCGGCGAGCGCCCCACCGACGACGAGTGAGCCGAAGGCGAGGGTAATGATGGAATCGGCGATGCCCATGAACTTCAGCCCCATCGCAGCGAAGAGCACGATCGTGGCGTACCGGACAACCGTCGTGGCTGTCCCGCCACCAACGGTGTTCGCGAGGATCTTCGCGACGAGGAAGCCGGCAGCAATGATCGCGCCGCCGAACAGCACCCGACCGCCGAGGGCGAGCACCTCGTTGAGAATGAGGCTCACCTGTGGGAAGTCGAGGGCCTGGGCGGCCATGATCGCGAAGAACACCATGACGGCGACCTGCGCGATTCGGGTGAGGATGACCGAGGGCGGCGTGCCCGCGGTGGTGATTCCGAGCCCGGCGATCGCCTTGTCGGTGCCGAACCCACGAAGCGTGCTTTCGAGGATCGTACCCACGACCTTCGCGATGAGGTAACCGATCCCGAGAATGAGCACCGCGGCGATAATTGCTGGGATCGCGCCGAGGAGGAGGGAAAGCATCTGCTCGGCGGGGTTGGAGATCGCGGAGATCCCCAGCACCTGCAGCGCCGCGATCGTCACGAAGATGAGGATGACGCCGAAGGTGATGTTCGCGAGCACCGAGGCAACCCGGGCGGACTCTGCCGGAGCGGGGGCCGTTCCGGGAACGGGAGCGCCCTCACCCGCGGTGGTGGCGTCCGCGGCGGGCGCGGCCGGGGCGCCGGATCGAGCGGGATCAACGCCCTTGACCTTCGCGGTGAGGGCACCGAAATTGATCATTCCGACGGCTGCTTCGATGAGCTGTTTTGCAATCCGTGCGATGACGAAGCCGATGAAGAATACAAAGATCGCGCCAATGACGTTGGGCAGATACTCCATGATCGTCTGCAAGAGCCCCTGGATGGGGGAGAGGACGCTCTCCAGTGTGAACACCTGCAGGACCCCGACGAGGCCGAACAGCCACACCAGGAGGGAACCCACCGTGCCGATTGACTGGCCCACGGCTTGCCCATCAGCACCTTCGCGTTGCAATATCGGAACTTTAGTGACGAGCTTGCTGATCGCCCATTTCACGAGGAGGGCAACCAGCCAGGTGACGAGGACGATGACAACGGCAATTCCCAATTTCTGGGCCATTCCGAGCCAATCGATGTCGGCCATTTTGGATCTCCTTAGGTATTCATTTCTCCAGGCGTACGCCCGAATAGTCAAAATACACTACCGACATTCATCGAAAACGTAAAACGTTACGCAAAGAAGGCGCAATGTCAGAGATCAGGGAAGGAGGAGCACTTTGCCCGTCGTCGCCCGTCCCTCCAGGGCCTCGTGCGCGGCGGGAGCGTCCTGGAGGGGAAATTCCGCCCCGATTCGCACGTCGAGATCGCCGGCGAGGACCGCCTGGGTGATGTGCGACCAGCGACGGCTGCGTTCGCCGGCATCATCGATGTAGTGCCACAACGTCGGGCGGGTGACGAAGAGCGAGCCCGCGGCGTTGAGCCGTTGAAGATCGAAGGGCGGCACCTGGCCGCTCGCGCCGCCGAATAACACGATGAGGCCGCGACGACGCACGGATTCCACCGCAGCATCAAAGGTGACCTTGCCGAGCCCGTCGTAGAAGACATCCACCCCGCGGCCGTCGGTGGCCGCCCGCAGCTGGGTGGAGAGTTCTGCGGTGATGTCGGTGAAGTCCTTCTGGATGAACACCCGATCGGCGCCGGCCTTGAGCGCGAGATCGGCTTTGTCCTGCGTGCCCACCATCGTCAAGACCCGCGCGCCGCGAGACTTCGCGAACTGGATGAAGAGCTGGCCCACCCCGCCGGCGCCGGCGGTGATGAACACCGTGTCGCCCTCACGGAGTTGCGTGACCCCATCGGTGAGCATGTGCACAGTCATGCCCTGCAACGGCAGCGCCGCAGCAACCGGCAGGTCCATGCCCTCGGGTACGGGAAGCGCGTCGTCGGCGTCAAGCACGACGAAGTCCGCGTATGAACCGGTGACGGAGGCCGCCCAGGCGACCTTATCGCCGACCTTCAGCTTCTCGACGCCGTCGCCGACCTCCGCCACTTCGCCCGCCCCTTCCGAGCCGGGCCGCCAGGGGAACTGCGTGGGGTAGACCCCGGAGCGGATGTAGGTGTCGATGAAGTTCAGGCCCACCGCAGCGGTGCGAACGACGATCTGTCCATCGCCCGCGGCGGGGATGTCCGTGGAAATGTACTCAAGGGCGTCTGCGCCACCCGGGGCGCTCACTTCGATGGCATGCATGCCATCCAGGTTACGCGAGTTATTTCTCCAGTGGAGGGGTATCGGGATAGGTGGCCGGCTCCTTCTCCAGTGCCTCGGAAAGCTCCGCGCGGCGCGCGAGGACCTCCGGGCGGAAGTCGAGCATCTCAGAAATCACCCGCTTGCGTTCACGCTTGGAGATGAGGTCGATATAGAGCTGGCCATCGAGGTGGTCGGTCTCGTGTTGCAGCATCCGTGCCAAATACCCCTCGCCGGAGAACTCGACCGGGTTGCCCTCGACGTCAACCCCGGTCACCGATGCGCGATTCGCCCGGAAGAGCCCGGCGCCCGGACCGGGAACCGAGAGGCAGCCCTCTTCGCCTTCGACGTTGCCCTCTTCCCGGTCGATCGTGCACGCGGGATTGAGCACGTGCCCCACGTGCCGCACACCGTCCTCGGTGAGGTCGTACACGAACAGGCGCAGATCCACGCCTACCTGGTTCGCCGCGAGCCCCACCCCCTCGGCGATGGCCATCGTCGCAAACATGTCATCGATGAGCGTGCGGAGCTCCGTAGTGCCGAATTCGGTGATGGTGCGACAGGGTGCGTGCAGCACCTCCTCGCCCACTTCGGTCACGCGAAGAACTTTGCCGCGCCGGGCCTCTTCGGGGAGGTCGGGGTAGTCGGAAACCTCGACCCCGTTGAGCAATGTGCGAACAGTCATGAAGGGTATTCTTCCACCTCTCGCGGCGAGATCTGAACACGGGCTCGCGAAGGCCGCGCCCGTGGTGTATATTTATGCGGGTGAGTGTATCTGTAGCTGTGGCAGGGGCAAGTGGTTATGCCGGCGGAGAGATCCTGAGGATCCTCACCGGCCACCCGAACGTCGAGATCGGTGCGTTGACGGCGCACTCGAATGCGGGCCAGGTCGTGGGCGGCGTGCAGCCGCACCTGCGGGGGCTCGCCGAGCGCCGCTTCGTGGAAACTTCCCCCGACAGTCTCCTCGGCCACGACGTGGTCTTCCTCGCGCTCCCGCACGGGGCGTCGGGTGAACTGGCCGCCTCCGTAGCCCACGCCGCGACGAACCGGGGGGAGCGCGAACCGCTCGTCATCGACGTCGGCGCGGACCACCGGCTCACGGACGAGGCCGCCTGGAACGAGTTCTACGGCACCCCCTATGCCGGCGCCTGGCCGTACGGGATGCCGGAGCTCCTGAAATCCGGCGGCGGGCGCG
>JAJYRV010000030.1 GCA_021793935.1 Actinomycetes bacterium
CGGCGCCCTCGGTCTCACCGGAGGCGAAAGCCGCCCAGAGCTGGGTGGCCAAGCACTACGACCCGGACAAGCTTCAGCAGACCTTCGACGCGGTGGTGTTCGGGGCGGACCGCAACCGGCGGCTGCGCCGGGCGACCTGAATCGCTGCCCCGATCCGCCGTCGCAGCTCGTTGCCGCGGCGGGTGAACTCGCGCTGGCGGGCGACGTAGTGCCGTTTGCCAGCCGCTCCCTCGATCGCGATCGGCGCGAGCGGGGCACCATCGGCGCCGGTGTACTCGGAGACGTCGTAGGGGGAGGCCTGCATGTCCACCTCGCGGATGTCCCGGGCGAGTTCGAAGGTATCGAGGAGCAGATCGCCGGGGATGAGCGGGCCGAGTTTGCCCGCCCACTTGTACAGGTCCATCCCGGCGTGCAAGCAGCCGGGCTGCTCCCGCTGCACCTGGGTTGCTCGCGTGAGCTGCTCGGCGTTCAGCGGGGCTGCCTCAGGGGTGAAGAACCGGTACGCGTCGAAGTGCGTGCAGGAGATCCGGTGGGAGTCCACGACGGCGTCGATCTCCTCGTTCGCCAGCCGCAATGGCACGTTCTGGTGCCGCACCTGGGTGGGCTGCTGCTTGTACACCATCGCCCACTCGTGCAGCCCGAAGCAGCCGAACCTCGCGGGCCGGGCCGCCGTCGCGGCGAGGAGGCCCTCGATGTAGCCCACCGTCGTTCCCCGCTCTTCGAGCAACTCATCGGCGTCGACGTACAGGCTCTCCCCATCGGCCGCGTAGAAGCGCCAGTCCCGGCGGGCGGGGGAGCCCGGGTCTGCGGCGGCGTTCTCCAGCAGGATCCCGGCTCCGGGATGCCACCGGTGCAGGTGGCTGGGCTTGAGGGAGTAGTAGGTCCACAGGAAGTCCTCCACGGGGTGCGCCTCGCCCCGGGCTCTGCGTTCCCGGTGGCCCGCCGTCAGCGCCGTCGCCCGCGCGTAGTGCGCGCGCTCGCGTTCGCGCCAATCGGCTTCCCTCACGACCTGCACGCCCGCAATTCTAACCCTCGGCGCGGCGGCGGAAGCCCGCCACCGCGGCGATGCCGATGAGCACGCCGACCGTGTCAATGAGGACATCGCTCACCTGACCCGACCGGCCCGGCACGAACAGTTGGTGCACCTCGTCGAGGGCCGCATACCCGATCCCGATCAGCAGCGGCGCGAGGAGGGGCCACCGCGCCTCCCGCGGCCACGCCCAGGCGAGCAGGGCGCCGAGCACCGCGAACTCGCTCACGTGGGCGGCCTTGCGCACGAGGGTGCCGAGCGCGGCCGGGTCGAGGGCGGGCAGCGCCGGGGTGAGCAGCTCGACGACGGCGGTGCTCAAGCCGGCGGACTCACCCCCGGTCTGGGAGGAGAAGAAGAAGATCAGCGCCATCCAGGCGGCGACGGCCGCGATGCGCAGCGGGAGGTTCACGAGTTCTGAGCTATCGCTCGCCGGATGCGTTTCTCCGAGACGGGGGCCGCGGTGCCGAGCTGCTGGGCGAAGAGGCTCACGCGCAATTCCTCCAACTGCCACCGAACCTCAGCGAGACGATCGAAACGCTCGAGCTCGCCGGGATCCGCCGAACCCATCGCCGCCTCCCACTCGGAGGTGAGTTCCTGCACCGTCCACGCGCGGGTCTCATCGGCGCGGGGATTGGCCGCAGCCTTCTCGATCCGGTGCTGGGCCGCCTGCAGGTAGCGGGCGAGGTGGGGCAGCCGCGCCGGCGGGGTCGTTGCGAGGAAGCCGGGGTGGATGAGCCCGGCGATCTGGTTCTTCACGTCCGTCAGGGTGGCGAGCAGCGCCATCGA
This sequence comes from Actinomycetes bacterium, assembly GCA_021793935.1. Next base: position 1,817 of record JAJYRV010000030.1, read on the forward strand.
GGACGCGCTGGAAATGAGCTTCTCCGTCTCCCGCTTTGCTGCGAGGGCCGCGGCGACGTGGCCGGAGAGGGCGTAGACCTCGTCCTCCAGCCGGTCCCGCAGGAACGCCTGCCACGCGCGGAACTCGGTTTTCGTGCGCAGGCGGGCGAAGGAGGGCAGCCCGAGTTCCTTGCGTTCGGCGGCGCCGGTTCGCGCGCGGATCGAACGCACCGCGGCGAGGTGCAGATCCGCCACGAGATCCTCGGTCCGATCGGGCGCGGTGGCCATGGTCAGGGTCTGGGAAGTGTTCCACCGGCTCGTGATCCGGGTGGTGGAAAGCTGCAGGGACAGGGCGAGTAACTGGGCCACCCCCCGCTCCTGTTCGCGCTGCTGCTCGGCGGGGTCGGCAAGGATCTTCAGGGAGACCTTCCGCTGCGCGGCCACGAGCGCCGGGTAGCCGCGCACCTCGGCGCCGCCCGAGGACGTCGTGAGTACGTCCGGGATCTTCTGGCCGGGGAAGTCGCTGAGGTCTTCGGCCGTGAGTTCGCTCGGTGGTGGGGCCGGCCCCGTGGTCGCGGGCTCGGCCGGGGTGAGCATCTGTTCCAGCTGTTCGCGTTGGGCGCTGGAGAGCGCGGAACGCACCGCCGTGCGCACCGCCTCCCCCGATTCGCGCTGGAGCTCGCGTTGCAAGGCGGCCAGGTCGTGGCCCTCGGCGATGATGACGCCCCGCTCGTCATTCACCCGGAACGTCATCTGCAGGTGTTCGGGGAGGCGGGTGGTGTCGACCGCTTCGACGGGCACCTCCGCCCCCTTCACCTGAGCTGCCGCCTCGCAGAAGGCGCGGGCGAAGGAGATCTCGGCCTGCGCCGTCGTCGCCGCCCACTCCGGCAGGGCGGCACGGATCTGCCTCGCGGTGTCGGGGGCGGGCACGAGTTGTACCCGCACTTTTTTCGGCAGGGCCCGGATCGTGGCGAGCACGAGTTCATCCAACAGCCCGGGCACGAGCCAATCGAACCCGATCGGGCTCACCCGCGGTAACAGCGCGATGGGGATGTGCACCATCACCCCGTCGCCCTCATGCCCGGGGCTGTAGGAGTAGGTGAGGGGCAGGGTGAGGTCGTTCTGCACCCACTGCTCCGGGTAGGCGCGGGTGTCGATCGTGTGCCGGGCGGGAACGAGGAGGTCGAGCGTGAAATCGAGCCGGCGGGGGTCGTCCTGGCGGGCGGCTTTCCACCAGGTGTCGAAATGCTGCCCGCTCGTGACCTCCTCGGGCAGCTTCGAGAGGTAGAACTCCACGAGCTGCTCCTCATCGGCGAGCAGATCGGGCCGCCGCGCGCGGGAGGTGAGCTCGCGGGCCTCTTCCCACACCTCGTCGTTGTGGGCGAGGAACTCGTGGTGGGCCCGCCAGTTGCGTTCCACGAGGCCGTTGCGCACGAACATCTCCCGGGCGAGGTCGGGATCGATCCGCGAGAGCGGCACGGGGCGGTCCGTGACGATCGGCACCCCGAACAGCATCACCTTCTCGCGGGCCATCGCCGCGGCGTTGCGGGTGGACCAGTACGGATCGGAGAAGGTGCGCCGGGTGAGGTGGCCGGCGAGCGGCTCGATCCACTCCGGTTGGATCTTCGCCACCTGCCGGGCGAACAGGCGGGAGGTCTCCACGAGTTCGGCGGCCATCACCCACTCGGGGTTCTTCCTCGCCAGGTGGGAACCGGGGAAGATGACGAACCGGGCGCCGCGGGCGCCGAGGTAATCGCGGGTGCGTTCGCGATACGCACCCACGTGGGAGAGGAGCCCCGCTAGCAGGGCCTGATGGATCCGGACCGGATCGGGCTTCCCGCTCGTGCGGGGCACGTGCAGCCCGAGAGGTTTAGCCATGTGCCGCAACTGGGTGAACACGTCCTGCCATTCCCGGATCCGCAGATAGTGCAGGAACTCCCGGCGCACGGTGCGCCGGAAGGCGGACCCGGAGAGCTCCTTCTGCTGGGATTGCAGGTACTCCCACAGGTTGAGCATCGCGAGGAAGTCCGAATCGGGGTCGGCGAACCGGGCGTGCTGCTCGTCGGCCGCCTGCTGGTGCTCGGCGGGCCGCTCCCGCACGTCTTGGATGCTCAAGCCCGCGACGATGATCATCACTTCCCGCACGCACCCGAGCCGGCCCGCCTCGATGAGCATGCGCCCGAGCCGGGGGTCGATCGGCAGTTGGGAGAGCTGGCGGCCGACCTTCGTGAGGCGGTTGCCGGAGGTGTCTGCCCGGCGCAGAGCGGCGCCGGAGGTGGTGATCGCATCGAGTTCGTGCAGGAGGTTGATCCCGTCGCGGATCGCGCGGGTATCGGGCGGGTCGACGAACGGGAACTTCGCGATATCGCCCAGCCCGAGCGCGGTCATCTGCAGGATCACCGAGGCGAGGGAGGTGCGCAGGATCTCCGGCTCGGTGAACTCCGGGCGGGAGTCGTAATCCTCCTGCTCGTACAGCCGGATCGCGATCCCGGGCGCCACCCGCCCGCTGCGCCCCGCGCGTTGGTTCGCGCTCGCCTGGGAGATCGGTTCGATCGGCAGTCGCTGCACCTTGGTACGGTTGGAGTACCGCGAGATCCTCGCCGTGCCCGGGTCGACGACGTAGCGGATCCCGGGCACCGTCAGCGACGTCTCGGCGACGTTCGTCGCGAGCACCACCCGCCGGGTCGTGTGGGGTTGGAACACTCGTTGCTGCTCCGCGCTGGAGAGCCGGGCGTACAGGGGGAGGACTTCGACGGCGCTGGCCGCGTGGGCGCTCGAGCGCGCCTCTCCCGGGCGCAGGAAGCGGGGGCCGAGGTGGTCGGCGAGCGCGTCGGCGGCGTCCCGGATCTCCCGCTCTCCGGAACAGAAGACGAGGATGTCGCCGGGCCCTGCCGCGATGAGTTCATCCACGGCGAGACAGATGGCGCCTGCTTGATCGACGTCGTCGTCAACGAGCGGGCGGTACCGGATCTCCACGGGGTAGGTGCGCCCGGAGACCTCGATGACCGGCGCGGGCTGGCCGCCGGTGCCGAAGTGGGCGGCGAACTTCTCCGAGTCGATCGTCGCGGAGGTGATGATGACTTTCAGGTCGGGGCGCTTGGGCAGGAGCTGGCGCAGGTAGCCCAGGAGGAAGTCGATGTTGAGGGAACGTTCGTGGGCCTCGTCGACGATGATGACCTCGTACCGGCGCAGGAGCGGGTCGCGCTGGATCTCGGCGAGGAGGATCCCGTCGGTCATGAGTTTGATGAGCGTGGAATCCGAGACCTTATCGGTGAACCGGATCTGGAAACCCACGGCGCGGCCGAGGCTCGTGTGGAGTTCCTCGGCGATGCGGGCGGAGACGGTGCGGGCGGCGAGCCGGCGCGGTTGGGTGTGGCCGATCGTGCCGTTGATGCCGTAACCGAGTTCGAGGCAGATCTTGGGCAGCTGGGTGGTCTTTCCCGATCCGGTCTCGCCGGAGACGATGACGACCTGGTGGTCGCGGATCGCCTCGGCGATATCGTTCCGGTGGGCGGAGACGGGCAGATCTTCGGGGTAGGTGATCTCCGGCACGGCCTGCCGGCGAGCTTCGAGCACCTCGGCGCTGGGCGGGCGATACCCGCGGTGTGGACGGCGGTTCCCCCGTTTTCGGCGTCCACCGGTCGCGCCCTGGGGGCGCCGGCGTGGATGGGGAGACGCAGAATTCACAGTTTCCTATCCTATTCGGATCGCCGCCTGGGCCGTCTCGCCGAGCGGCGCAGGTTGGGCGGCTTGGGCCGGGGAGGCTTCCAACCCGCTCCGGGTGGGAGCATCCAGCCACGGTAACGGGCGATGAGCACGAGCGTCATTCCCACGAGGGTCGCAACGATCGACCCGATCTGTGCGTGGTCGGCGAGTGAGAAGATCACCTGGGTGATGGCCGCGGCCATCGCGCCCGTGGCGTAGAGCGTGTTGCCGCCGAGGATGCCCGGGATCCGCCGGAGCACGACGTCGCGGGAGAACCCGCCGCCCACGGCCGTGATCATGCCCAGGAGCACTGCAGTGAGCGGGCTGAGGCCCACGGTGAGGGTCTTCTGCGCGCCCACGGTCGCCCACAGGCCGATGGCGAGCGCGTCGATCGGTGGGAAGACCCGGTCCCAGACCCGGCCCTCGATCCGGATGAGCAACGCGGTGCCTGCGCCGATGAGGGCGGTGATGAGGTAGGCGTTGTCCGTCATCGCCACGGGCGGACCGGCCTGCAGCAGCAGATCCCGGATGATCCCGCCGCCGAGGCCGGAAAGCACGGCAAGAACCGCGAACCCGATCGCGTCGAGCCGGTAGGAGCGCGCGAGGACGCCCCCGAGGATCGCGTTGAAAAACACGCCCATGAGGTCGAGCAACCTCATGATCTCGTCTATTCCCACCGAACCGGCCTTCCCCCCGCGCTCAACCGCATTGCATCTTACGCCGGATGCCGCGCTCCTGCCGTGACTACGCCCACCATATGGCGCCCGCCTGCGGGAAACCGGCTACAGTTTAGGTCCGGAGTCAACACCTCCCCGGACGAGGCTGCCGTACCCGGTTCGCGACAAGACGGCAGAAGGAGGACTCACGTGGCGTGGACCGTTTTGATTCTTTCTGGAGCTTTCGAAGCCGTTTGGGCGACCGCACTCGGCCGATCTGATGGGCTCAGCCGGCTGTGGCCCACCGTGATTTTCTTCGCGGCGCTGGTCGTGAGCATGGGCGGGCTCGCGTGGGCAATGAAGTACCTGCCCACGGGCACCTCCTACGCCGTGTGGGTGGGAGTGGGTGCGAGCATCGCGGTGATCTACTCGATGGCCACCGGCGCCGAGAGCGTTACGCTGGCCAAGATCCTGCTCATCATGGGACTCATCGGCTGCATCGTCGGGTTGAAGGCCGTGAGCTAGTTCCCGTGCGGGTTGACGAGCTTCGACGGTTCTAGTTCGGCCCGCAGCACGCTCTCTTCGACGAGGCCCTCGCGAAGCACGAGGTCGACGATCGACGCCCCCGTCGCGACCGCTTCCTTCGCGAGTTTCGCCGCGTTGGAGTAGCCGATGAGCGGGGAGAGCACCGTGGCGAGACCGGCCGAGCGGTGCACCCGCTCCTCGAGCGCGGCGCTGTCAGCGGTGATCCCGTACACGCACCGATCCGCGAGCACTCGCACCGCGTTGGTGAGTTCGGTGATGGATTCGTACAACTTCACGAAGAGTACCGGTTCGAAGGCGTTGAGCTGCAGCTGCCCGCCTTCGGCCGCCATCGTGATCGTGAGGTCGTTGCCCGCGACGACGAAGGCCACCTGGCTCACCACTTCGGGGATCACCGGGTTGACCTTGCCCGGCATGATGGAGGAGCCGGCCTGCATCGCGGGCAGTTGAATGTCGCCGAAACCCGCCTGCGGCCCCGAGCTCAACAGCCGCAGGTCGTTGCTGAATTTTGAGAGCTTCATCGCGGTGCGCTTGAGCGCCCCGGAAATCGTGACGAACCCGCCGGTGTCCTGAGTCGCGTCCATGAGGTTCGAGGCGGTGTACACCGGCAGCCCGGTCACCTCGGCGAGGTGCTGGCGGGCGAGGGCGGTGTAACCGCGGACCGTGTTGAGCTCGGTGCCGATCGCGGTGCCGCCGAGGTTCACCTCGAGCAGATTCTCGCGCACCGTGCGCAGGAGATCGAGGTCGGCTTCCACCGCGTGGGCGTAGGAGCCGAACGAAAGCCCGAGCGTCATCGGCACGGCGTCCTGCATCTGCGTGCGACCCATCGTGATGACGTCCGCGAACTCCGCCGACTTCTCCCGCAGCGTGTCTGCGAGGTGCGCGAGCGCCTCGAGCAGGCCGCCCAGGGTCCGATACAGCGCGATCCGCAGGGCCGAGGGATAGACGTCGTTCGTCGACTGGCCGCGGTTGACGTGGTCGATCGGGTGCACCTTGGCGTACTCCCCGCGCGGGAGCCCGAGGATTTCCAGCGCCCGGTTGGCGAGCACTTCGTTGGCGTTCATGTTCGACGACGTACCGGCCCCGCCCTGGATGACGTCGACGACGAACTCCGAGTGGAGTTCCCCATTCGCAACGTCGGTCGCTGCCGCCACGATCGCCTCGGCCACGTCGCTCGGGATCGCGCCGAGTTCCCCGTTCGCCTTCGCGGCGGCCTGTTTCACTTCCGCGAGCGCGGTGACGAGCTCGGGGATCTCGCCGATCGTGCGCCCCGTGATAGGGAAGTTCGCAACAGCTCGGGCGGTGTGGGCGCCGTAGTAGACGTCGGCCGGGAGTTCGACGGGGCCCAGTGAGTCATTCTCGGAACGGGTGGCGGTCAGTTGTGAAGCAGAAGTCATATTCGTTCTCAAATTGGAGGTCAAGGGCGCTCCCCCTGGGAGTCCAATAGACCATCTTCACCTAAAGCGGAAGCAAATGCGCAACCTGTCCACAGCTTGGTCGCCGCCGGATTATCCGTCGATGATCGACTCCACGAGGTCGGGTTCCACCTCCCGGACGTGCCCGTGCCGCCACTGGGGAGCGTTGTCCTTGTCCACGAGAACCGCGCGGACGCCCTCGAGGAAATCCGAGTCTTGCGTGAATTTCTGCGCTATCCGCAGGTCCTGCGCAAGCACCGCGTCAAGGTCCAGCAAAGTTGCCGCGCGGCGGAGCGCGGCGAGTGTCACCGCCACCGACAGCGGCGATCGGGAGGTGATCAGGTCTCCTGCCGCCCGCGCCTCGGGGTCCTCATGCGTGGTCAATCTCTCAATAATTTCTGCCGCGTCGTCGCTTGCGTAGCACTCGGCGATCCATTCGCTCCCCGCGAGCGCACCCGCAGGTTCTTCATCCGCGCCCGCTGCCCCGAGCGCGCGGTCGCGGTCGCGCGCCGCATCGACGGCGTTCGCGTCCTGCGGGGTGGTTCGGAGCGCCTCCAGCAGGTCCTCCCAGCGGTCGGGTTCGATGACGGCGTCGGCGAACCCGGCGAGTACGGCGTCCCCGCCGGACACCGGCGCTCCCGTGAGCGCCATGTGCGTGCCGAGCTCTCCGGGGGCGCGGGAGAGCGTGAACATCGTGCCGACGTCAGGAAATAGCCCGATGCCGGTTTCTGGCATCGCGAGGCGGGTGCGCGCAGTGGTGACGCGGATCGAGCCGTAGGTGGAGATGCCGACCCCGCCGCCCATGACGATTCCGTCCATGAACGCCGCGTAGGGCTTCTGCAGCGCTGCGATCTGGGAGTTCATCGCGTATTCGTTGCGCCAGAACGCCGCTGCCGCTTCCGCTCCCCGCTCGAGGATCTCCGCGCGGAGCGCGCGCACGTCGGCCCCCGAGCACAGGCCGCGTTCGCCACTGCCATCGATCGCAATCGCGGCGATGGCCGGATCGGCGCTGAAATCGTCCAAGGCGACTCGAACGATATCGATCATTGCCGGCGTCAACGCGTTGATGGCGCGCGGGCGGTTGAGGCGGATCCGGCCCAGCGGGCCCTCGGTCCAGATAAGGGCTTCATCGTCCATAGCGCCATCCTCCTGCACACCTGCGCTATCACCGAGTCGGCTGGGGATTTTGAAATGACCCATCTCGATTCTTGAGACCGGGCGGCGCTGGCGGCTAGGAAAGGTCCACCCAGGAGGTGCCCATTATCCGAGCGGTCGCCGCGCCCGCGGTGAGTTCCGCGACCTGGGGTTCGATCCGGTCCGGGTCGTAGGTGCCGAGGCGGAACGTGACCTCCGCTGCGTATTGGGTATCGAGGACGGCGATCCCTTGAGCGCGCACGTCTGCTTCGAACCGCCCGGCAACATCGTGTCCGAGGGTCACTTCGACTTCCGTGAGCAGGTGGCGCTCGATGATCGTCGCCTCCTCGAGCGCGGCTCGCACCGCGTCGGAATACGCGCGAACGAGTCCGCCGGCCCCAAGGAGGGTGCCGCCGAACCACCGGGTCACCACCGCGACGAGATCGCTCACCTCCGCGCCCCGGAGCACCTCGAGCATGGGGGCACCCGCTGTTCCCGCGGGTTCACCGTCGTCGGAGGAGCGTTGCACCTCCTGGCCTGCGCCGAGGAGGAAGGCGGAGCAGTGGTGACGGGCATCCCAGTACTTGCTCCGCGCCCCGGCGACCACTTCGCGTGCCTCCTCCTCAGACTCCACCCGGGTGAGCTCGGCGAGGAACCGGGACCGTTTGATCTCCAGTTCGGCTGAAGCGGGGCCAGCGATGGTCCGGTACGTATTCATTCCACTATTGTGTCAGCGCCCCAAAAGCCGCTAGGCCGCCACCGGGAAGTTTGCTTCGATCAGGAAGAACGTATTCGGTCCGACGTAGTCGCCGCTGTCATCCCACTCGTCCGGCGGATCCGCAAGTGGTTCGAGGGTCGGGTCGATTGTCGCTTCGTGGGGCGGGATCACCCACCTCGGGGACAGAGCGGTGGCGTGCATCCCGCGGGTGAGTGACGCCTTGGTGAGCAGGCGCCCGATGAGCCGTTCGCCAGCGTCCCGCTGAAGGTCATCCCCGAGGGTCGCGGCGAGCCGCTGCTCAGGAGTGGTGGTTAGGGACGGATGGGGCGGGGCGCCGCCGCGGAGACCGGAGGAGGCGTCGAAGGTACCGAGCTCGTTGCGGATGAAGCGCCACTCACGCGGCCCGTTCCAGTAGTACTCCTCGCCGCCGAGGTGAGTGTACGCCCAGGTGTTGTGCTCGCCGTCGGTGCTGGGGGCATTGTCGCCGTGGGTCTTCAACCGGTGGTGGGTGCGGCAGAGCGGGGCGAGGTTGCATGTGCAGGTGGCTCCGCCGGAACCATCCTCCTTCCACGGGATCGTGTGGTCCGCGTCGCAGATGTGTGACGGGCGGGTGCAGAAGGGGAATACGCACGACTCATGCGCGAGCTGGACGAGTTCGTGGGAGCGTTCTGAGGGCCGATATGCCCCGGAACTTATCACCTCATTGCGGTCCAGAACCGGCCGGACACTGATCCTGGGCATGAAGGCCCCGGCGAGCGTCGTCCGGGTGAACCATTCGCGGATCGTCTCGGGCGTGCACGATCGGGTTCCCGGGATTCCCGTTCCCTCGACCTTGCCTACGATCCCCGCGGTGCCGGGCGGCGAGGTGAGCGTGTCACTGGCTAGATGGATGAAGATCTTGACCGCTGGCGGGGCTGAACCTTTGCCGTTCCAGCGCGGCCGGGACGAATCGACTGCATGATCGGCGATATTGCAGGTGCAGGTACAGGTTGAGGAATCGGAGGTGAGTAAGGTGCTCTCACCGCTGGCAGCGCGCGCCAGATCGCCGAGCGCCCAGGAGCGGCGGGTGCTGAGCGGGGCCTGGGAGCCGGCATCGGCGAGGGCCTCAGCCCCTGCCGCGATGGCGGCCTCCAGTGCGAGGGCGTCGGGAAGGTCTAGGCAGGCTTGCACCGGGACGATACTGTGCTGGCTGGCCTGGATGTTGATCTCGACGGTCCGCGCGTTCTTCGCTTCGTTCTCAGCGGATTCCTCTGCCTCCGGCATGAATCGTTTGCGCGCTTCCTCGACGACGCTCTCCCGGGTCGTCGGCGTGATCCGCGCGACGGACTGCCCCATCTGGGAATCGATGAAATCCACCGCCTTGGGGGTGAGCCCGAAGCAGTTGCCCGCAATATTGCGTGCACGCCACACGTCGAGTCCCCCGGCCATCACGCGCGACCACACACGCGGAAGGAAGTGCACGAGCATGATTGATTCTCGAATGAGCCGGCGGGCGGAGCGTTCGGTGAGCCCGGCGGCGATGGCGAACTCGGTGACGGCGTCGTCGTCGAAACTAACGCACCCGGTGGCGGCCAGTTCGTCGAAGACCCCTTGGTAGTCGTACGGAGAGTATGAGGGCTTGAGTGTCGGGAGCGCAGTGCTGGGACTAGGGTGGTGCTTCGCCCGTTCCACGGCGAGTATCACTAGACCGCGATCGAGCAACCGGTTCTGTTCGCGCACGCCCTCAAGCCCCTCGAGGACCTCCTCGGTCGAGGTGATGGGGGCGTGCTGTCCGGATACATGACTCCATTACGTCGAACAGGCGCATTAATGCAAGGGGGCTGTGGACATTCGTTCTATCGGTAGGTGCTTGTGGAAGATGGCAGAATGCCGAGATGGAGGTGTCAACGTGAAAACCCGCATCGCGTTCGTGCTCGGAGCAGGACTCGGATATGTGTTCGGTACACGAGCCGGACGGGAGAAGTACGAGGAGCTCGCGGCGAGGGTAGGGGAACTCTGGTCTCATCCGATGGTTCAAGAGCAGGTTGCGAGCGCGGAAGAGGTGGTCAGCGAGATTGTCAGTGAGCACGTCCCGAATCTTGCGAAGAAGGCCGCGTTCATGGCACGAGATGCATTGGGTTTGGAACTGCCTGAGAAGTAGTGGACGCGCAAGGAGAACGGGGACCGTATCATTTGCGATACGGTCCCCGTTGCCCAGCGCTCACAGTTCTAGGAGGCGGTTAGGTTCTAACCCGCGTTCGGAGAATCACCCCTGCCCCAAATAGTAGGAGCGCACTGAACGCGACCATCCCGCCCGAACCGATCCCCGTCTCGGGCAGCGTGTCAGTGTCGTCTGGAGACTCTCCGTCGTCTGGATGCTCTCCGTCGGTGTCGCCGGGTTGCTCTCCGTCGGTGTTGCCGGGTTGCTCTCCGTCGGTGTTGCCGGGTTGCTCTCCGTCGGTGTTGCCGGGGTCGTCCCCGTCGGTGTCGCCCGGGCCCTCTTCGTCGTCCGTCACAGTGAACACGATCGAG
>JAJYRV010000031.1 GCA_021793935.1 Actinomycetes bacterium
GCCCGCGAACGCGGCCAGCTTCTACCCCACCGGAGTCGGGGAATTCGACCGGGTGCTCGGCGGGGGAATGGTGCCGGGCGCGGTGGTCCTGCTCGCCGGTGAGCCCGGAGTCGGCAAATCCACGCTCCTGCTCGACGTCGCGGCGAAGACCGCCGAGTCCGGCACGAGCGTGCTGTATATCTCCGGGGAGGAGAGCGCGGCGCAGGTGCGCCTGCGGGCCGAACGGATCGGCGCGTTACACAAGAACCTGTACCTCGCCTCAGAGACCGACCTCGGCCGGGTGCTCGGGCAACTCGACGCGATCAAGCCCGGGCTCTTCATCCTCGACTCGGTACAGACCATCGCCTCGGAGAAGGTCGACGGCGGCGCGGGCGGGGTCTCGCAGGTCCGCGCGGTGGCGGGTACGGTCATCAACGCCGCGAAATCCCGCAACCTGCCCACGATCCTCGTCGGGCACGTGACGAAGGACGGCTCGATCGCCGGCCCCCGGGTGCTCGAGCACCTCGTCGACGTCGTCTGCCAGTTCGAAGGGGACAAACACGCCCAGTTGCGGATGGTGCGGGCGGTGAAGAACCGCTACGGCGCGACCGACGAAGTGGGCTGTTTCTCCCTCGACGATGACGGTATCCACTCCCTCGCCGACCCCTCCGGGCTGTTCCTATCCACCACCCGGGCCGGGGTGACCGGCAGCTGCGTCACCGTCACCTTGGATGGCCGGCGGCCCTTGACCACCGAGATCCAAGCCCTCGTGGCCGAATCGGCCTCCGGCTCCCCGCGCCGCACCACCCAAGGCGTCGACTCTTCCCGGGTGGCGATGGTCCAGGCGGTCCTCCTCGCCCAGGCCGGGGTGAACGCCGGTGGGAACGCCGACGTGTACGTCTCGTGTGTCGGGGGAGCGAAAGCGAACGAACCGGCCGCCGACCTCGCGATCGCGCTCGCGCTCACGAGCTCGACCATCAACCAACCGTTGACGGATAAACTCGTCGTCATCGGCGAGGTGAGCCTCACCGGGGAGCTCCGCCCGGTGGTGGGCACCGGCCAGCGGCTCGCGGAGGCGCGCCGCCTCGGGTTCACCAAGGCGATCGTGCCCGAACGCACCGACGGTCTGAAATCGCCCGAAGGGATGAGGGTGCGCGGGGCCCGAACGCTCCTGGAGGCGTTGGAGATCGCGTTCCCGAAGAACCCCGAGACGGGCACGCGCAGCGTCATTCCCATCCAGCCGTTCGTCATCTCCGAGCACCACCGGCAGTTCAACAACTGACGAAGGCCCGGGCGTCACCTCGATGGTCGGACAGCGATCCCCCGAGGCTAGGCCGAGAGCCACCTGCGGAAGGCGGCCAGCGAATACGGGCGGCCGAGGAACTGCGTCACGAGGTCCGCCGCGTCCCGCCTCCCCCCGGGAGCGAGCACCTCGTCGCGGTATCGAGCGGCGAGGTCGGGGTTGAACAGGTCGCCTTCGAAGGCGGAGAACATGTCTTTGGCGATGACGAGGGACCACATGTAGGTGTAGTAACCCGAGGAGTACCCATCGAGGTGCCCGAAATTCGCCATCATGTGCGTGCCGGGGATGTACTCGAACAACGAATACTGCTCCTGCAGTTCCACTAGCCGCCCGGTGAGGTCGGCGACCGGCTCCACGTGGTAGGTGTAGGAGAGCGCGGCGTAGAACATTTGCGTGAGGGTATCGAAGCCCTTCCCGAAATCCTCCGCCTCGCGCATCTTCAGGGCGAGATCCGCCGGTAGCGGCTCGCCGTCGGCGTTGATCGCGAAGGTCGCGAGGACGTCCGGGTCCCACGCCCACTCCTCGAGCATCTGGCTGGGAGCCTCAACGAAATCCCATTCCGTGGCGACGCCGGAAAACCGGGCGTAGCGGCCCCGGCCGGCGAGTAGGTGATGCAGGAGGTGGCCGAATTCGTGGAACAGGGTGACGACGTCGTCGTGATCGAGGAGCCCGCGGCCGAAGTTGCATCCAAGAACCCCCTCGGCGAGCTGCACGCCGGCGATCCCGTCCACGAGGGAGAACTGCGCCGCGTGCCCGAACTTCCCCTCCCGGGGGTGCAGATCCAGGTAGGCCCGCCCGAGCGGGGTGGGGGCGTCGTCACCGGAGACGAGCGTGACGTCGTAGGCCTGCACATCCTCGTGCCACACGGGCACCTGCACGCGGGTGAACTGGATCCCGAACAGCCGCTCGGTGAGGCCGAGCATTCCCCGCACCACCCGGTCGAAGGGGAAGTATTCGCGGACCTTGCCCGCGTCCACCCCCAGCCGTTCCTTCCGGACGAGTTCGGCGTAGTAGTCCTTGTCCGCCAGCGATACCGCCCGGGCCCCGGGGTGATCCTTGCGCAACCGCTCCAACACGATCGCGTAGTCACGCTCAGCGCTCTCGCGGGCCATGTCCGCGACATCGTCGATGAACTCCTTGATCGCGGCCCCGCTGCCGATCATCTTCACCTCGGCATCGTAATCCGCCCAGTTCTCGTATCCCACGAGTTCGGCATGCTCGCGCCGCAGCGCGAACAGTTCGCGCAGTACCTCATCGTTCTCGGGCCAGGCCCGGTTGAGGAACTCCGTGCGCAGGGCGTGCCGGGCCTCGTGATCGCGGGCGAAGGTGAAGAATGGGACCGCATCGGGGTAATCCGTTGTGACGGTGACGACGCCGCCGCGGGCCGGGTGCTCGGCGATCCAGTCCTCGGGCATCCCCGCGAGTCGGTCGGGGCTGAGGTCGATCGAGCGCACGTCGTTTCGGATGTTGCGGGCGAAGTCCTGGCCGAGGACGACCATCCGGTCGGCGATCTCCGCGATCCGGGCGCGGGTCGCCTCATCCTTATCGACACCCGCGCGGCGGAAATCCCGCAGCACCTCCCGCAACAGGCGGGCGGAGTCCTCCGGCAGGCCATCGGCGTCCGCGGCGCGGAACACGCCATACAGTTCCGGGTCGAGGGAAATCTCGGTGACGAACCGGTCGACCTCCTGCAAGGTCGCCTCCCCCTCGCGGCGCGCGGCGGGGTCGGTGTGCAGTTCGGTGAACGTGCTCCCGATCGCGGCAACGCCCCCGAGCGCGAGTTCGAGGTCGTTCCAGAGTTCGAGGAGCTCCTCGGTGCCCGCGGGGGATTCCTTGAGCGCGGTGCGGCACTCCCGGGCCCGCTCCAGCGCCGCCCGGGTGCGGCGGGCGAGCCACCCGCCCGGGTCACTGGTCGGCAGGGTCAACGGGGCAGGGCGCAACGAGGAGGTGGAAGTCACGGCCCCGAGTGTAGTAGGTGAGCCCTACGGGGCTGGGGGTAGCGTAGGAGGAGGACCAGGTTTGGAGGCGCCATGACCCATCAGGAATCCGTTCCCACCCTCTCGCTCATCGGCGCGGGGGTGATGGGGGAAGCGATCCTCACCTCGCTCATCGCCGCCGTGGGCCGCTCCAACGTGCGGGTGAGCGATGGCCGGCCGAGCCACGGGCGGGAGGTGGCCGCGCGGCACCAGGTGCAGTGGGTGGAGAGCAACCTGGCGGCGGTTGCCGGCTGCGACGTCGTCGTCGTCGCGGTCAAACCCCAGGATTTCGATGTGCTCGCCGAGGAGATCGGCCCGCAGCTGCGACAGGGCGCGCTCGTCGTCTCCGTCGCGGCCGGGGTGACGACGGCGAGGATGGTCCGCCACCTCGGCACGCACGTGCACACGGTGCGGGTGATGCCCAACACCCCCGCGACGATCGGCAGCGGGGTGTGCGCCCTGAGCCCAGGTGCCGGCACGGGCGAGCGGGAACTCGACCTCGTGGCGGAACTCCTTGCGAACACGGGCCGGGTCGAGGTGGTGGCCGAGGAACTGCAAGACACGGTGACGGCGATCTCCGGCAGCGGGCCCGCCTACGTGTTCTACCTCATCGAAGCGATGGCCGCGGCGGGAGTCGAGGGCGGGCTCGAGCCGGACGTCGCGCTGCGGCTGGCGACCCAGACCGTCGCCGGCGCCGCCGCGATGGCCGCCACGAGCGAGCAGGAACCGGCGGAACTCCGCGCCCAGGTCACCTCCCCGGGGGGAACGACCGCGGCGGCCCTCGAGGAGTTCGAGGCGCGCGGGGTGGCGGCGGGGATCATCGCCGGGGCGCGCAAGGCGTGGGAGCGGTCCAAAGAACTCGGCGCCGGATAGTCCCGGTCAGGCCCGGCGGGCGAACTCCTCCAGGTGGCTGGTATCCCCGGACAGGATGAGCATGTCGTCCTCCTCGATCCGGGTCGCATCGGTCGTGTACACGAACGGTTGCCCCGCCCGCTTCATCCCCAGCACGGTGACGCCGAACTTCGAACGAATCTGGGACTGGCCGATCGTTGCCCCCTGGATCGACTTCGGGGCGCGCATCTTCACGATCGTGAAGTCGTCCTCCATCTCGATGAAATCGAGCATCCTCCCCGATACGAGGTGCGCCACCCGGGTGCCCGCGTCGTGTTCGGGGTACACCACGTGGTGGGCGCCGATCCGCTTGAGGATCCGGCCGTGCTCGGCCGAGATCGCCTTCGCCCAGATGAGCTGCGTGCCGATATCCACGAGGTTGCCGGTCGTCAGCACGCTCGCCTCGAGGGAGGATCCGATCCCGACGACGGCGATGGGAAATTCCCGCGCCCCGAGCTGCTCGAGCGCTTCGGGGTTGGTCGTATCCGCCTCGACGATGGGCAGCCGCCCGGACCAGGTCTGGATGAGGTGGGGATCCTTCTCGACGGCGAGCACGTCGGTGCCCGCCTCGTCCAGCGTCGTGGCGATGGCCGCGCCGAAGCGGCCCATTCCGATCACGAGCACGGCGGTGTCCGGCCCCAGATCCGTGGGCGTCAGTTTAGCCAACGATCGGCCTTTCTTTCGGAAGTCGGATGATTCGGCGGCGATGACGTAACGCTAACGCAGCCGCGAGCGTAATGGTGCCCACCCGCCCGGCGAACATCAGCCCGAGGAGGATGTACTTCGCCGATGCGGGCAACCCCGCGGTGATCCCGGTGGACAGCCCGCTGGTGGCGAAGGCGGAGATCACCTCGAAGAGCACGACGTTGAGGTGCAGGTCCGTGGTGAGGAGCAGGGCGAGGGTCGCGATGCCGACCATGGTCGCGCCGATGAACGCCACCGCGATGGCGAGCCGGACGACGGAAGGGTCCAACCGCCGTCCGAACGCCTCAATATCGGTATCCCCGCGCGCCTCGGCGATGATCGCGAGCACCATCACGGCAAGCGTCGTCACCTTGATCCCACCGGCGGTGGAGGCCGATCCGCCGCCGACGAACATCAGCGCGTCCTGGAGGAACCACGAGGCCTCGGACATGTCGGGCACGCCGACGGTGTCGATTCCCGAGGAGCGCGGGGTCATCCCCGCGGTGAGGGAGGCGATGAGTTTTTCACCGACGCTCAGCGGTCCCAGCGTGCGCGAGTTGGACCATTCGAACGCGGCGATGCCGACCGCGCCGATGCCCCACAGCAGCAGGGAGGTGGTGATCGTGAGCTTCGCGTGCAGGCTCCAGCGGCGGGGATCGCGCAGGCGGGAGGAGATGGTGAGGATGACGGGGAATCCGATCGCACCGATGAACGTGCCGATGAGGATGGGCAGGCTCATCCACGCGTCCCCGGCGTGCCCGGCGAGACCGCCGGGCAGGATGACGAAACCGGCGTTGTTGAACGTGGAGACCGCCATGAACCAGCCGTGCCAGATCGACTCACCGAGCCCGAACCCGAGCGTGAGGAAGCGGGGGATGAAAGCGAAGGACAGGCTCGTGGTGATCGCGAGCGAAGCGATGATCACCGCCCGGACGAGGGTCCCCACCTCCCCGAGCGCTTCGGTTTTCGTCTCCACCTGGGCAAGGAGGCGTTGGGTGAGGCCGATGTGCCGGGAGACCGCGAGGGCGAGGATGGAGGCGAGGGTCATGACGCCGAGCCCGCCGACCATGATCCCGACCATGATGACCCCGTGCCCGAAGGTCGACCAATAGGTGGCGGAGTCGACCGTCACGAGCCCGGTGACGGACACCGCCGAGGTCGCGGTGAACAGCGAATCGACGAACGGCGCGCGCGTGCCCGCGGCGGTGGCGATGGGGAGCTGCAGCAACCCGGTCACGACGGCGATCACCCCGGCGAACACCGCGAGGGTGAGCCGGGCGGGGGAGCGGCGGGCGACGTCGTCGAGCCAATCCCGCGGGCGGGCGAGGAACGCGACTCGCTCACTCCTCACACTGCCTCCTTCAGCATTGGTTGCTTCCGCGATTTCCGGATAGGTTGAGCATATGCCCGCAAAGACGCTCCTGGTGTGGTCAGATGAGTTCCTACAGTACAATTTCGGACCGACCCACCCCATGGCTCCCACGCGATTGAGGCTCACCCGCAGCCTCATCGACGCGTTGGAGCTGCTCAAAAACGTGGAGGTCGCCGACGCCCCGGTCGCCAGCCGCGCGGAGTTAGAACTCGTTCACGACCCGGAATTCATCTCCCGGGTGGAGGCCGAGGAGGCTGACCTCTCCTACGGTCTGGGCACCGAGGATGACCCGGTGTTCGCGGGGATGCACGAGGCTGCCGCCCGGATCGCGGGCGGGACCGTACGCGCGGCGAGGCACGTGTGGGAGGGGGCGCCGTCGCGGGCGGTGAACTTCGCCGGTGGGATGCACCACGCGATGCCGGGCACGGCGGCGGGGTTCTGTGTGTACAACGACGCCGCGATCGCGATTCAGTGGCTGCTGGACCACGGCGCCGATCGGGTCGCCTACCTCGACATCGACGCCCACCACGGGGACGGGGTGGAGCGGGCGTTCTGGGACGACCCGCGGGTGCTGACGATCTCGATCCACCAGACCGGGATGTCGCTGTTCCCCGGAACCGGCTTTGCCCAGGACGTCGGTGGCCCCCGGGCGCGCGGGACCGCGGTCAACGTCGCCCTGCCCGCCCGCACCCGCGACGAGGGGTGGCTGCGGGCACTGGTCTCCGTGGCGGAGCCGCTGCTGCGACAGTTCGAGGCCCAGGTACTCGTCTCCCAACACGGCTGTGACTCCCACTATCGCGACCCGCTCACGCAGTTGGAGATCTCGGTCGACGCCCAGCGCATCGGGGCGGAGATGATCCGCGCGTGGGCGAGTGACTACGCGGGCGGGCGGTGGCTCGCGGTCGGGGGCGGTGGCTACGATATCGCCTCGACCGTTCCCCGGGTGTGGTCGAACCTCGTCGCGATCGCTTCCGAGCAGGATCTCGATCCCGCGACTCCGTTGCCCCACCGGTGGCGGAGCGACCTTGTGGCGGCCGGGTTCGAGGTGGCCGAAACGATGAGCGACGAGCGCCAGCCCCAGCACGGGTATTTCGCCGAGGGCTACGACCCGGCCGATCCGATCGATCGGGTGATCATGGCGACCCGCCGCGCGGTGTTCCCTGAGCACGGGCTCGACCCGATGCTAGATTGATCTCAGTACCTGAAAGAATTGGTGCCGTTTTGGGGAAGCCAACCCGCGGGCTTTGCCGGTGGGATAGTCTCACCGCTAGAGTTTGCCGGTAGCCCCGCTCGCACGATCGGTGTTCTGAACGGAAAGGAGACTCCCGATGGCACAGCCCCCTGGGCCCCGTTTCCTGACCGTGGCTGAGGTTGCTGAGATGGCGCGGGTTTCGAAGATGACGGTGTACCGGATGGTTCACTCCGGGGAGCTTCCCGCGATCCGGGTCGGCAAATCGTTCCGGGTGCCCTACGAAGAGGTGGAGAAACTCTTCAGCGAAGTCATCGACGTCGAGTACGATTCCGGCTCCTAGCGGACCCGTTCCCTGCCCTTCGCCCGCGGTGAGCGACGAGCGTCACAGCGGTGAGTGCGATGACACCTGTGAAAAACCGCCGGTGCAGGGAGTAGAATCATCCGCAGTGTGTGGGCTCGGGAGTCCGCGCCTGTCCGTGTCCCGTTGGTAAGTGAGGTCCGTGTGGGTTCCGTAGTTAAGAAGCGCCGCAAGCGTATGTCGAAGAAGAAGCACCGCAAGCTCCTTCGCAAGACGCGCCACCAGCGTCGCAACAAGAAGTAGCCATCGAAAGGGCCGGGAAATTTCCGGTCCTTTCGCTTTTCCCGCACCTTCTGCCCCCTGATCGGAAGTGAAACGATGCGCATCGAGTTCTACACCCGCCCCGGGTGCACGCTGTGTGACGGCGCCCGGCGGCTGCTCCAGCGCGTGTGCGCGGGCCGCGAGTGGTCGGAGATCGACGTCGATTCCGATCCGGATCTTCGGGCCGAATATGGCGAGTTCGTTCCCGTCGTGGAGGTCGACGGCGTGCGGGTGGGGCAGTGGCGCATCGAGGAGGCGCGCCTGCGCGCCGCGATCGAGGGGAACCAAAATCGCGCCTCCCGCCGGTGGTTCCGCCGGCGAGGGGCGCGGAACTGAAGGACTCTGCGCCGTTAGCCCTGAGCCACGGCGGCGACGTCGAGTTCGATCTTCACCTTGTCGCCCACGAGCACCCCGCCGCCCTCCATGGCGACGTTCCACGTGAGGTCGAAGTCCTTCCGTGAAATGGAGGTCTCCGCCGAGAATCCGAGGCGCAGTTTCCCATCCGGGCCCGTGGTCGAGCCGTGGTAGGCCGCCTCGAGGGCGACCGGCTTCGTCACCCCGTTCGCGGTGAAGTCCCCGTTGACGACGAACTCCTGCCCGCTGCCTTCCACCGAGGTGGTGCGGAAGGTCCACGCGGGGTTCTCTTCCGCGTGCCAGAAGTCGGCGGAGCGAAGGTGTTCGTCGCGGCCCGGCTGCCCGGTGTCCACGCTCGCCGATTCGATGTCCACGCTGACGGTGGACTCAGCGAAGTCCTCGGCGACCACGAGGGTGCCGGAGAAAGCCGTGAACGTGCCCCGGACCCGGGCGACGCCGGCGTGGCGCACGGAGAAACCGAGCACGGAGTGGGCCGTATCGATGTCGAACGTACCGGTGGGAGGAGTGGTCATGGAAACCGCCAATCAGATCTAGTTGAAAGTTGTACTACCTACTATCCTGGGGATGTAGCATCGTGTCAAGGTGCGCTCGGTCGCGGTATGGCGGGACGGGCGGAGAATGGGGAGAAGATGAGCGAACCGAAGTGGTTATCCACAGCCGAGCAACAGGCCTGGCGCGCGTTCCTGGCCGGATCCGCGTGGCTGCAGGAGGCGCTGAACAACGACCTGGAAGAAGAGAACGACCTGTCGCTGAACGAGTATGAGATCCTCGTTCGGCTCTCGGAGGCGCCGGAGCGCCGCGTGCGGATGTCGGTGCTTGCTGAACACCTCGTGCACTCCCGGTCCCGGCTCACACACACGATCGCCCGGATGCAGCGCCAGGGCTGGGTCGACCGCGCTCCCTGCGCGGAGGATGGGCGCGGGGTGGAGGCGGTGCTCACCGACCGCGGTTACGAAACCCTCGTCGCGGCCGCGCCGGGCCACGTCGCCTCCGTACGCCGCCACCTCGTCGACGTCCTCACCCCGGAGCAGATGGCCGCGCTCGGGGAGATTTTCGCTACCGTTGCCGCCCGGCTGCATCCGCAGGCCCCAGAGGTGCTCACGGTCACCGAAGCCGCGGGGAGCTGAGCCCCGAGGTGGGATGTCGCCCACGTCAACGTGAGTTCTGCTGCCAATTCTGAGACACTGAGCCCCATGGCCCGTACCCTGGTACATCTCCTGCGACACGGTGAGGTGCACAACCCCGATTCGATTCTGTACGGACGGCTCGCCGGCTACAACCTCTCCGATCTCGGCAACGAAATGGCCCGGATGGCGGCCGACGACCTCGTCGCCCGCGGGGCGAACATCACCCATGTGGTCTCCTCGCCCCTGGAGCGCGCGCAACAAACCGCCGCGCCCATCGCCGAGGCCTACGGGTTGCCGATCGTCACCGATGAGCGGATCCTGGAGGCGGAATCCAAACTCGAGGGTCAGCCGATCTCCGCCCGGCCCGGGCTGCTCCTGAGGCCCAGGAACCTGCGGCGGCTGCTCAACCCGTTCCTGCCCTCCTGGGGAGAGCCTTACGAGGAGCAGGTCGCGCGCATGATCGAGGCGATCAAGAGTGCCCGCGCCGCCGCGGAAGGCAAGGAGGCCGTGCTCGTTTCACACCAGAGCCCCATCTGGACGACCCGGCTGTTCCTCGAGGGGCGCTCCTACCTGCACGACCCGCGCACGCGCCAATGCACCCTCGCCTCCCTCACCACCTTGATCTTCGACCACACCACCCTCGTGGGGCTGGGCTACCGCGAACCCGCCGGTGAGCTGCTGCCCCGCGCCACTGCGATTACATGATGAACAAGCGAATTCGCCGCATCCTCGCGGTCGCGGCTACCGCTGTTGCTGCCCTCGGGCTCGCCGCCTGCACGGGCAGCGCCACCCCCGCGCCCACCTCGACGAACGACACCGAGTCCGGCTACGTCAGCGGGGACGGAACGGTCCAGCAATGGGCACCGGAAGAACGCGACGAACCGGTCGAACTCGCCGGGGAATCGATGGCGGGAGAGCCACTCGACCTCGAGGACTGGCGGGGGAGCGTCGTCGTCGTGAATTTCTGGTACGCCGAATGCCCGCCGTGCCGCAAGGAGGCCCCCGACCTCGTCGCCCTCGCCAAGGAATTCGAGGGCGAGGTCCAGTTCATGGGCGTGAACCACATCAACGAACCCCCGACCGCCCTCGCCTTCGAGCGCCGCTTCGAGCTGCCCTACCCGAGCCTGCACGATCAGGACGCCGCCGGGGTCGCGAGCATGCAGAACGTCGTGCCACTGCAGGCGATGCCCTCCACCGTCGTGCTCGACGCCGAGGGGCGGGTGGCCGCCCGGATCCTGGGGCTAGTGGAAAAGGCCACGCTCAAAGCCCTCATCACCGAGACCTTGGCCGAGGGCTGAATCATGGGTGCCACTTTCGCCGAGGTCGTGTTCACCGGGTCGATGCTGCTCGCCATCCCCGTCGCGCTGCTAGCGGGCATCGTCTCCTTCGCCTCTCCCTGCGTGCTTCCCCTCGTGCCCGGATACCTCGGTTACGTGGGCGGAATGGCCGGAGCTGAGGACGGCAAACGGGCGAAGGTCGTGGCTGGGGTTGCGCTGTTCATCGCCGGCTTCACCGCCGTGTTCGTCGCGATGACGGCGGCGCTCAGCAGCGTCGGGATCCTGCTGCTCCGCTACCAGGACCTCATCACTCGGCTGCTGGGTATCGTCGTCATCCTCATGGGCCTCGCCTTCATCGGCGCGTTCCCCTTCCTCATGCGGGAACGCCGGCTGCGCGTCTCGCCCCGGGCGGGACTCGTGGGCGCGCCGCTGCTCGGGATCACCTTCGGATTGGGCTGGGCGCCGTGCATCGGCCCCACGCTCGCGGCCGTCATGGCCCTCGCCCTTGACGAGGCGGATGCGGGCCGAGCGATCATCCTCACGATCGCCTACTGCGTGGGGCTTGGCCTTCCCTTCCTCGCCGTCGCCTTCGGACTGCGATCATCCCAGCGGATGATCGAGTGGATGAAGCGCCGGCGCATTGCCATCATGCGCTTCGGAGGAGGGATGCTGGTGCTCATCGGGCTCCTGCTCGTCACCGGCGTGTGGTCACGGCTGACGTTGTTGCTCCAGGGCCTCATCGATTCCTGGGACCTCGTGATCTGATGGGTGCGGTGATCTGATGGGGTATAGCCCCGAAGGACTCAAAGGCGCCGGAACCAACCCGCGCAGGCCCGCGCCCGGCGCGAAGTTCGGGCTGCGCGGGTGGCTGCGCTGGATGTGGCGCCAACTCACGTCGATGCGCGTGGCGCTCATGTTACTGCTCCTGCTCGCCGTCGCCGCCCTGCCCGGGTCGTTCTTCCCACAGCGCCCCGCGGACCCCGCCGCCGTTGCCACCTATTACAGTGACCACCCGGAACTCGCGCCGTGGTTGGAACGTCTCGGACTGTTCAACGTCTACGGTTCGCCGTGGTTCTCCGCGGTGTACATCCTGCTGTTCGTCTCCCTCATCGGCTGCATCCTCCCGCGCGTGTTGGTCCACCTGCGCGCGATGCGCTCGGGGCCCGCGCGCCTGCCGCGGAACTTCAAACGGTTCCCGATCCAAGCAGAATTCCTCACCCCGCTCAGTCCAGAGGAGGCCCTCGGCAAGCTCCGGATCGGGCGGTTGCACAAGGTAGAGAAGCACGCCGATGAAAATGGCGGGCACCTGTCCGCGGAGACCGGTTACGGCCGGGAGACGGGGAACATCGTATTCCACCTCGCACTCGTCGGCCTGCTCATCGCGATGGCCTGGGGGCACATGATCCACTACCGCGGCCAAGCGCTGGTGGTGGAGGGGAACTCCTTCGTCAACGCGCCGCTGGATTATGACTCGTTTGATGCCGGGCCGCTGTCCGATGAAGAGTCGATGCAGCCGTTCCGGTTCACTCTGGAGGAGTTCTTCTCCGAATTCACGGTGGGCGCCCGGGCGCT
>JAJYRV010000032.1 GCA_021793935.1 Actinomycetes bacterium
TTCCGATCTGGGGTGTCGTCTTCCCACACCCAGAACTGCCACCCTTCGGGGGCGGGGGGCCAGGCGGGGTCCGGTTGCCACCCTTCCGGGGGCGTCCACCCCTCGGGTGGTGCGGGCCAGCCCGGTGCTGGATTAAAACGATAAGCCATGATGTTCCCCTCCCCTGGAAGTCACCACACCATAGCGGATTGCTCCGTGCTTGTGCAGCGCTCGCGCGCGGGGGCGCGGCGCGTTATCCTACGCGGTGCAACCAGCGGACCGGCACGCCCGCACCGGCGTAGCGGAAGGGCTCGAGTTCGTCGTCCCAGGCTTGCCCGAGGGCAAGGTCGAGGTCGCGCCGCAGCCGTAGCGGATCCCCGGCGTGGGACATCGCAGCGCGAATCCGATCTTCGGGTACCACGACGTTGCCGTGCACGTCGGTCTGCGCGTGGAAGATCCCGAGATCGGGTGTGTGGCTCCATCGGCCTCCGTCGCTGCCGCGGCTTGCCTCTTCGGTGACTTCGTAGCGGAGGTGGTTCCAGCCGCGCAGGGCGGAGGCGATCCGGGCGCCGGTGCCCACCGGCCCGACCCAGGATACTTCGGTGCGGTTGAGCGAGGGTGCGGCCGGCTGGGGAGACCATTGCGCCTTGACCTGGTTTCCGGGCAGCACGTTCCCGATCGCCCACTCCACGTGCGGACACAGGGCACGGGGCGCCGAGTGGACGAACACCACTCCGCGGGTGATCACATCTGACATCATCTGCTCCTTCTGCCGATCCAAGATGCGTCTTCCCCTACGAATCTTGTTCGGTTCGAAGCAGTACAGCACCAAATGTACCTAACGGCGCGAGTATTTGCATCTCTATCGCCGGCCGGCTGCGGGAATTTCTGCCACGGGCCGCCGCTACGCCCCTGCGGGCGCTGCCCGGGCGGAGAGGGAACGCTGGTGCCACCACCAGCCGAGCGCGGACAGCATTGAGAACGTGAGGCCGGTCAGGGCCACTCCCAGCAGGCTCCTCGCGACGATCGGCACGACCACGCCCGCGAGGGCAGCGTTGAAGATGAGGGAGGCGAACGTTCCCATCGAGGCGGCCGCGCCCCGGTGATCGGGAAACAGGTCGAGGATCTCCAGGTTCAGCACGGGGAACGCGGTTCCGATCGCACAGGCGAGGAGCACCGGGGCGATCACCGCCCAGGGAAGGCTCGG
Source organism: Actinomycetes bacterium (assembly GCA_021793935.1). The sequence continues at coordinate 1,187 of JAJYRV010000032.1, forward strand.
GGCGATCGCGACGATGATGACGTTGCCCGCGCCGGCAGCGACCGCGAGCGGGATCGCCGTGCCGACAAGGACGCGCCGGGAGACTCGGTCGGCGAGCCGGCCGGATAGGAATGAGCCCGTCATCGTGCCCGCGATGAGGGGGAGGAACAGCTTCCAGAAGTCTTGTTCGCCCTGGCCGAGCAGGTCCATGACGATGATCGGCGCGCCGACGATATAGATGAAGTAGCCGGCGAAGCACATGGACATCGTCAGCGCGAGGCGAATCATCGCTGGACGGGTGCCCACCTCGATGAGGGCACGCAGGATGCTGCCGAGGTGCAGGGACTGGCGATTTTCGGGCAGGTGGGTTTCTGGGAGCAGGATCGCGACGGCGACGATGAGCAGCACGCCGTACCCGGCGACGGCCCAGAAGATCAGCGACCACTGCCCGACCGTGAGGAGCCACCCCCCGACGATGGGCGCGATCGCGGGGGCGATGGAGAAGATCATCATTACCTGGCTCATGAGATTCTGCGCCTGCGCGCCGGCGAACAGATCCCGAATCACCACCCGGGAGACGATCGTCGCGGCGCCGGCGAACATCCCTTGCAACAGCCGGGCAACCAAGAGCCACCCGAGGTGCGGAGCGAGGGCGGCGAGCACGTTCGCCGCCGCGAAACCGGCGAGGCCGGCGATCATCACGGGTTTGCGGCCGACGGCGTCGGCGAGCGGGCCGTGGAAGATGCTCATCACCGCGAACGCGACCATGTACGCACTCGTGACTTGTTGCATCGCGGTCGCGTCGACGTCGAACTCCCCACCGATGATACCGAACGCGGGAAACACCGTGTCGATCGCGAAGGGACCGATCATTGCCAGGCCCGCCAGGACGAGCGTGATGAGCAATCCGGCTCGGTGGGGTTGCTGGGCGTGCACACTCACATCTTAGTGATGTTTCACTATCTGCAACTTTTCGTCTCGGGGGGCCGCCTCGCGCACCCCCGGTGCGAACATCAGGCCTCTTCGCGGCGCAGTTCTTTCGCGGCGGCGATATCCGCGCGTCGCTTCGCCTCGTCTTTACGGATCTTGGCATCGTCGCGGACGGGAAGTTGGATCTGGCTTTCGGAAGGGAAGCCGGCGAGCAGCTCCCGGGCGCGTTCGAGTTCGGCGTCCACTTCCGCACCCAGGAGCAGAGCGAGGTTGGTGATCCACAACCAGAAAAGGAACACGATCACCCCGGCGAGTGCCCCGTAGGTTTTCGCGTAGTTGGCGACGTTCGCGACGTAGAATCCGAAACCCACCGATGCGAGGATCCACACGACGATGGCGAAGGCCGCCCCCACGCTGAGCCACCGGAATTTCGGCTGTTTAACGTTCGGGGTGGCGTAGTATAAGGTCGCGACGATGATCGTCACGAGCACGAGGGCCAGGGGCCATTTCGCTATGTTCCACGCGGTGATGACGGCGGAGCCCAGGCCGATCGCCTCGCCGATCGCCCGCGCGACTCCCCCCGATAGGAGCGCCATGAGCGCGACGATGACGATGAGGAGAAGAACGATGAGCGTGATGAGGAGCATCAGCGGGCGCAGTTTCCAGATCGGGCGGCCTTCTTCGATCCCGTAGATCCGGTTCATCGCGCGGCTGAAGGCCGTGACGTACCCGGAGGCCGACCACAGCGCAACGATCACGCCGGTGATAAGGGCGATGCCCGCCCCGGGGGCGGAGGAGAGCGTCTTGATCACCGAGAGCACCGTTTGTGCCCCCGAAGAACCCAGCACATCGTTCACGATCGGCTCGATCGCCTCGACGGTTTTGTCTTCTTGGCCGATCACTCCAAGGAGTGAGAACACCGCCAGGAGGGCCGGGAAGATCGCGAGGACCGCGAAATACGTCAATCCCGCCGCGAGGTCGATGCAGTGATCGGTGAGGAACTCTCGGATCGCTCGCCCAGCGACGTACCTCCAGCCCGAGGCGGGCACCTTCGCCGGGGAATCCGGCGCGCGGGAACGCTTCCTAGCCATCAACGCCGCCTGCTCGAGAAGATGAGGGCAACGCCGGTGAGGAAGCCGAGCGCGAGACCGGCGACGGCCCGCCCCTGCGGACTCGCCACCCGCTGCAGGCGTTTCTTCGCCTGCTGCGCGGGTGAGTCGAGCCGGCTTCGCAGCGCGGCCACGGTGCGGCCGAGTTCTTCCCGGCGGGCGGCGATCTCCTCCGGCGTGCGGGGGTCGTCGGCGGAAAGATCCGGGTTGGACTTATGCGCGCTCATGGGTGCCCCGCTCCTTCACTTCGGTCACGTCCTGTTTCAAACTGTCCAGGGTTCGGCGCGGGGCGAAGGAGCCGGCGGCCTTCACCTTCGACCTACCGAAGAGGGCCGAGGCCCCCGCGATGGCGAACACGACAACCGATACGATGAGCGCCGCGAGCCAGAGGGGAACCGCTAACGACAGTGCCGCGATGGCGGCGGTGAGAAGCCCCGCGAGTCCGAACAAGGCAAGCACTCCGCTCGCTGTGAACATGCCGATACCCACGCCTGCGCTCGTGGTTTTACTCCGTAGCTCTGCCTGCGCCAGGCGGATCTCATCGCGCACCAATTCCGCCGTCTGCTCGCTTAACCGGGCGAGCAATTGGGGCGTGGAAAGATTCTCGGGCACGTGCTGCGATCGATTCATGATCTACTCCCTCATCGGGTGGAACCCGGTGTGATCACGTCAGAGTAGAGCGAGCTTTTCCCCGTGACAACGGGGTAGCCAACTGAAGGAGAACCTGATTATCTGGCCTGATCATCCGGGCCGAAGAGCGCCGCTGACAGGTAGGGAGAAAAGCCATGAGCGATAAGTTGTGGACCTGGGGCACGGCCGGCGCGGCTGCGCTTGGGGTCGCGATCGCGAACAAAGCGAGCACAGGGGTGTGGAAGAAGGCCACCGGTGGTGCGGTGCCGGACGATCCGCAGGATCCAGCGACGGGCTGGGGAAAAGCACTCGCCTATGCGATGCTCTCCGGCGCGCTGGTGCAAGTCGTGCGGATGGTCATCAACCGGCAGGCGACGCGCACGTATATCAACGCTACCGGTCACCGACCGGATAGCTGAGGGGGCTGTGTGCTCCCCCGGTTGGATTCGAACCAACAACCTACCGATTAACAGTCGGGCGCTCTGCCATTGAGCTACGGGGGAATGACCTCTGCAATCATACACAGAACTGTGCCGATGGGAAAAACCTCGGCGGTGGGTAACATCACACCGCGAGAGGCGCGCTTAAATTCCGACGAACTCCCACAACTTTTGCTCCAGCTCGGTGATCTGTTTCTCCAGGTCAGGGGTGGATTGCAGGGCGGCATCGGAGCTGATCTGAGAGATGAGTTCCCCCGCGGGGGTACGCCGCAGCGCGCCGCGGAGCTCCCCGCCGGGAACGGGGAGGGTTTCGGAGTAGACGACGGAGGCATCGACCCGTTCTTTGAAGATGCGCGGGAAGGTGATCGGGGATTCATCCACGGTCTTCAACCGGGTCGGGCGGGAACCGTCGACCCAGGTGACGGTCATGATGTGCCGGTCGCCGTCCCACTCGCCGGTGGCGACCTCGTGCCAGGGCCGCTCGACCTTCACCTCTCCCCCGGGCTCGACGATCGCGAAGGAGGTCGCGGTGAGGAGGGCCCAGGAGTCGTCGGAGAGGAGTTCCTCCGCGAGCAGCTTCCCGCCGACGGCCCGGCGAACGGGGCGGGGCGCCTTGTTTCGTGCCATGCCGATAATTCTAGGTCAGCACCCGGCCCGTGGTTACTTCACGCTGCCGGCGGTCAGGCCGCCGACGAGGCGTTTCTCGATGAGCATGAACAGGATGATGACCGGCACGATCGCCACGATCGAGACCCCGAACACGTAATGCCAGGAGGTTTCGTATTGGCCGACGAATTTCGTCAGCGCAACCGACATCGGCTGGTTGCCCGCCGTCTGCATGATGACCAGGGAGGCGGCGAACTCGTTCCAGGCGGCGACGAACGCGAAGACGATCGCCGTGACCACCCCCGGCCACACGAGCGGTAGGTTCACTTTGAACAGCACCTGCAGCCGGCCCGCGCCATCGAGTTGGGCAGCCTCGTCCACTTCCGCGGGGATACCTGCGAAGAAGCTGTGCATGATCCACGTGGCGAAGGAGAGGTTGAACGCCGCGTTCACCAGGATCATCGCCGCCCAGGTGTCGATGATCCCGAAGGCGATGAACTCCCGGAACAGCCCGGAGGTGAGCACCGCGGGCTGGAGCATCTGGGTGACGATGACGAGGAAGAGGAACACCATCCGCCCGGGGAAGCGGAACCGCGCGGTGTAGTACGCCGCGGGCAGCGAAACCAGTACGACGAGCAGCGTCGCCCCGCTCGCGATGATGATCGTGGAGATGAGGTTCTGCAGCAGCGGCGTTTCCGGGGTGGACCACATCGTGAGGTAGTTCTCCCAGTGCCACTCCTGTGGGAGGAACGTCGGGTTGACCGACCGGATCTGCGCTTTGGTTTTCACCGATCCGAAGAACATGATCGTGTACGGGGCGATGAACACCGCGAGCACGATGAATCCCGCGAGCATGCGCAAGCCGACCCGGCCCGCGGAAACCCGGTCTTCGGTATAGCGCCGGCGCGCGATCGCGGTCATGCGTCGACCTCTTGCATCGGTTTCACGACCTTGACGTAGATGGCGACGATGCCGATGACGATGAGGAAGCCGACGACGGAAAGGGCGCTGGCGACGTCGAGCTTGTGTTGGTTCTGGATGTATTTGAAGATCATCGTGATGATCGTGTCCGCGTCGTAGCCGGGGATGGAACCGGTCATCACCTTGAGGATCGGGAGATTGTTGAACACGTTGATGATGTTGATGAGCACCGCGACCGCGATCGCGGGGCGAAGCATCGGCAGGATGATCTGCCAATACCTGCGCGGGGGGCTCGCCCCGTCCATGTCGGCGGCTTCGAGGACGTCTTTGGGTACCGCCTGCAACCCGGCGAGCACGGTATAGGTGGTGAACGGTAGGGAGACGAAGATGGCGATGACGATCGACCACGCGAAGGCGGTCGTGGCGTTCCGGGTCCACCCGTAACCCTCCGGAGTGGAGATGAAGCCGAGGTCGACGAGCGCCTTGTTGATCACCCCGAAATATGGTTCGAGCCCGTAGTAGAACACCATCGTCGTCATGACGACGGAGGCGGCCCAGGGGATGATCACCACCATCCGCACCAGCTTCCGCCCGGGGAACGCCTTGTTGAGGATCTGGGCGAGGGCGAGGGAGATGATCACGGTGAAGAACACGACCGCGACCACCCACCAGATGGTGCGGAAGAAGATCGGCCAGAAATAGGCGAAGCCGAACACTTCCGCGTAGTTCGCCATCCCCACTCCCCCGCGGTCGACCCCGCTCTGGGAGATATCGCGCGTGGAATTGTAGAACATCACCCCGGCGGGGAACAGCACCACCCCGAAGATGAGCACGAGGGCGGGAGCGATCCACGGCAGGGCCATCAGGGTGTCTTTCACCCTGGGGCGGGGGCGATCTTCTGCCGCCCCCGCCACGGGAGTCTTGTTGCTCATGTGCATTTATTTCTCAGCTGCGGGGGACCCGGTTTCCTAACTTCCGTCGACCTGCGCCTGGATTTCGGCGAGCACGTCAGCGGCGTCCTTGGTCTGCAGCTGCCCGAACAGGGACTTGAACGCCCCGTCGGTCGCCGACCACTTCGGGTTGGTGCTCGGGTAGAACTGCGCGTCGGGGAGCACCTCGAGGAACGGTTGGAGATCCTCGTCGTCGTTGAGCTCCTCGGATCCGGAGATCGTCGTCGGCAGGAAGTTCTCCGCCTCGACCCAGGGCACGTAGTTCTCCGCGCGGAAGTAGTAATCGAAGAATTTCGTGATCGCTTCCTGCTTGGATTCGTCGTTCTTGAACGCCATCAGGTGGTCCGATACGCCGAGGGTGAAGGCGCTGCCATCCTTGGTGGGGATCGGCACGATCTCGTAGTTGAGATCGGGATTGTTCTCCTCGATCTGCCCGACCGTCGGCGGGAGTCCCACCTGCATGCCGATCTTGCCTTGCACGAAGATGTCCATGAGCGGGCTGCGCTGGCTCGAGCCCGGGTCGGACTGGGTCGCCCCTTCGTCGATCATCTTCTTGATCTGCTCCGCGGCAGCGAGGTTCTCCGGGGTTTCGATGGTGATCTCTTCGGAATCACCGAAGGTGCCCCCGCCGCCCCAGAACCACACCGCGGCCTCCGCCTGGGCTTCTTCGGATCCCAGCGGCATGCCGTAGCCTGCGACCCCATCACCGAGGTCGGAGATCTTCTTCGCCGAATCCAAGAGTTCGTCCCAGGTGCTCGGCACGTCGGCACCGGCGTCTTCGAGCAGGTCGGTGTTGACGAACAGTGCGCGGGCGGAGGCAATCAGGGGCAGGCCGTAGACGTCGTCCCCGATGGAGGCGTTTTCGAGGAAGGAGTCCTGGAAATCGGAGAAGGTCTCCTCACTGGTCACCTCGTCGGCGGTGTAGAGCAGACCGTCGTCGGCGAAGCCGGCGAAGGGGCCGCCGTTATAGATATCCGGGGCCTGGTTGCCTTGCACCTTGGTGGCGATGACGCTTTCGAGGTTGTCCCACGATTGCACCTCGAGCTTCACGGTGATGTCGTCATTCTCCTCCTCGAAGCCGTCGATCACCTCCTCCCAGAGCGCCTGGGTGTTATCGGAGTAGCTCGGCACCAGGAGGTTGAGGGTCGTCGCGCCCCCGCCTTCCTCATCCTCGGCTCCGCCGCCATCGGGGGAGTCGCTGAAACCGCACGAGGCGAGCGTGAGCGCGAGCGCCGACGCCGTCGTGATCGTGGCTGCGAAACGGGTCCTGATTTTCATAACGGTCCTTCACCATTGAGGAGGCCTCGCCGCCCGGAGTTCCCGGGCTGCGCTGTGAAACACGAGTGATTGGATCTGATCGCTCCACCGGCGGACCGATCAGCTGCAATCCCGCTGTGCTCCTGAGTTTTATAGAGCGCCCTAACAATTGTCAAGGGGGTTATGCGATCGTTATCGCGAGAACGCGCACCTTCTCGACTCCCTAGCCCGCTGCGCGCAACCGGCTATGATGAATCACGATCAATCATCATCAATCACGATTCTTTGCAGACTTGCTCGCTGGGCGAGCGGGTCGGCGAAGCTCGGACGGAGGAATAATCACCGATGAGCACCCTCGGAACCCACATGGAGGAAGAACTCCGCTCACAACCGGAGATGTGGCGCCGCGCGATGGACGTCGCCGCCGCCGGGACCGCCCTACCGGAGGCGGGCGAAAAGGTCGCGATCCTCGGCTGCGGCACGTCGTGGTTCGTCGCCCAGGCCTTCGCGGCCCTGCGTGAGGAACTCGGCCTCGGCCTCACCGACGCGTTCACCGCCTCCGAGGCCCCCCTGGCATCCCGGGAGTACGACTCCGTGATCCTGCTGAGCAGGTCAGGTACCACGAGCGAGGTCATCGAGATCGCCGAGCAGCTCCGCGGGCGTAGCCGCCTGGTCGGGATCGTCGGCGATGAGAATTCACCGTTGCCCGAGCTCGTCTCGGGCACCGTCGCCCTCGGCTTCGCCGACGAGAAGTCCGTGGTGCAGACCCGGTTCGCCACCACCGCCCTCGCCCTGCTGCGCGCCCACCTCGGTGATAAGGTCCACGACGCCGCCCGCCAGGCCGAGGCGGTCCTGGAAACCGAACCCGCCGCGCACCTGCTGGAATCCGAGCAGATGACGTTCCTGGGCACCGGCTTCAGCGTGGGAATCGCCCACGAGGCGGCCCTGAAGTTGCGCGAATCCGCGCAAGCGTGGACGGAGTCCTACCCGGCGATGGAGTACCGCCACGGGCCGAAAGCCATCACCGCTGCGGGCCGCGTGGTCTGGGCGTTCGGCCAGGTACCCGACGGGCTCGCCCAGGAAGTGCAGGCGATGGGTGGCACGTTCGAACACAACGACATCGATCCGATGGCCGACCTTGTTCGCGCCCACCTCGTTGCCCTCGGCCGGGCCCGCACGCTCGGGCTCGACCCGGATCACCCGCGCAACCTCACCCGCTCGGTGATCCTCGACTCATGAGCGCTGCCGACGCCGTGATCGGAGCCGGTGCCCCCGTCCTCGCCATCGACGTCGGCGGCACCGGCGTGAAGGCCGGGCTCTTCGACGACCGCGGCGTCCTGCGCCATTCCCGGACCAAACCGACCGCCCGCGGCGGCGACGCCGCCGCCTCCGCGCTCGTCTCCCAGGTGCGCGGCCTCACCCGCCGGTTTGCCCGCGAGGTGCCCGACATCTCCCCCGCCGTCGTCGGGCTCAGCGTGCCGGGGATCGTCAACGAACGCACCGGCACGGGGGTGTTCTCCTCGAACCTGGGATGGCGCGATGCCCCCATCAAGGCACTCACCGAGGACGCGCTCGGGCTGCCGGTCGCGTTCGGCCACGACGTGCGCGCCGCGTGCCTCGCCGAGTACGAACTCGGCGCGGCGATGGGAGCCCGCGACGCCGTGATCCTCACGGTGGGCACGGGGATCGCCGGCGGCATCATCGTCGGCGGCCAGCTCGCGATCGCCGATGGCTACGCGGGTGAGATCGGGCACGCGCCCCTCGATCCCAACGGCCCCCCGTGCGCGTGCGGGGCGCGGGGCTGCGTGGAGCAGATCGCCTCTGCGAGCGCGATCTGCCGCCGCTACCAGGAACGCACCGGCACGCCCGTGACCGGTTCCAAGGAGGTGCGCGAACGCGCCGACGCCGGCGACGCCGTCGCTGAACAGGTGTGGGTGGAGGCGATCGATGCCCTCGCCCTCACGATCGGTCAACTCACCGCCTTCCTCGGGCCGGAAGTGGTCGCTATCGGCGGGGGTCTCTCCCGCGCCGGGGATGCGCTCTTCACTCCGCTGCGCCGCGGTGTCCAGCGGCTGTTGAGTTTCCACCGGCTCCCCCAAATCGTTCCCGCCGCGCTATTAGATGACGCCGGGCTGCTCGGCACAGCCCTGCGTGCCCGCGCTGTTTCCGCCGAGAAAGCCACGCCATGATCCTGTGCCTCACCCCCAACCCGGCCCTCGACGTCACCTACACCTTCGACCACCTGCGCCCCGGGGAGAGCCACCGCGTGCCCGCGCCGGCCTCCCGCGCCGGCGGCAAGGGCGTCAACGTGGCCCGGGTGTGCCACGCGCAGGGATACGCGACCCGCGCCCTCATCACCTCCGGCGGGGCCACGGGTGAGATCTTCGACGCCGACCTCCGCCAATCAGGAATTCCGCACCACGCGATCACCGTCGCCGGGGCGACGCGGCAGAGCATCGCGCTCGTGACCGACGGCGGGCAGGCGACCGTTCTCAACGAGTTCGGTGCGGAACTCACCCCGGCCGAGCGCGAGGAACTCGTCACCGCGTTCGCGCGCGAGGCCGCCGCGGCGAGCGTCACCGCGATCAGTGGGAGCCTGCCCCCGAAGGCCCCCGAGGGGTTCCTCACCGAACTCATCGCCGCCGCCGGGGAAGCCCCGACGATCGTCGACACCTCCGGCCCGGGGCTGCTCGAGGCGGCCCGGGCGGGGGCGGACGTGCTCAAACCCAACGACATCGAACTGCGCGAGGCCACCGGCGAGGAGTCGATCACCGCCGGCGCGCAGGTTCTCCTCGACCTCGGCGCCCGGATCGTGTTCGTCTCCCTCGGTGAGCGCGGGCTGCTCGCGGCGAGCGGCGGGGCAACGCTGCACGCCCGGCTCCCCCGCGTACTGCAGGGCAACCCCACGGGGGCGGGCGACGCCGTCGTCGCCGGGCTCGCGACGGCGATCCACGAGGCGGGCGGGCTGGCGCACCTCGACCTCGCGCACGCGCTGCGCCGCGGGGCCGGGTGGTCGGCCGCCGCGGTCCTCATGCCCCAAGCCGGGGAGATCTCCCCCGAACACACCCAACTCTCTTCCGACGTCAACATTAGTGAGGGATTGCAATGGCCATAACTTCCACGCGCGAGATGATGGACGCCGCCTACCGCGCGGGCACCGGGGTCGGGGCGTTCAACGTGCTACACCTGGAGACCGCCGAGGCGCTCGTCGCCGCGGCCGAACAGGCAGAACTGCCGGTGATCCTGCAGATCTCGGAGAACTGCGTGAAGTTCCACGGCTCCCTCACCCCGATCGCCGCGGCGACCCTCGCGATCGCTCGGGAGTCCACCGCCGAGGTGGCGGTGCACCTGGACCACGCCGAGGATCCCGAGCTCGCCCTCGCAGCGATCGAACTCGGCTTCACATCGGTGATGTACGACGGCGCGAAACTCGACTACGCCGAGAACGTCCGGGAGACCGCTCGGGTCGTGCGGGCCGCCCACGCCGCGGGCGTGTATGTCGAAGCGGAGCTCGGGGAGATCGGCGGGAAGGACGGCGCCCACGCCCCCGGGGTGCGCACCGACCCGCGCGAAGCGGCCCAATTCGTCACCGACACCGGGGTCGACGCCCTCGCCGTGGCGGTCGGTTCCTCCCACGCGATGACCGAGCGCACCGCGAGCCTCGACCTCGACCTCATCTCCGAGATCCACCGGGCGCTGGCCGTGCCGCTCGTCCTGCACGGCTCCTCGGGCGTCCCCGACCAGGTGATCCAGGCGGGTATCGAGGCGGGGCTGACGAAGATCAACGTATCCACCTACCTCAACACGCAGTTCACCGCCGCGATCCACGAATTCTTCGAGGCGAACCCGCGCGTAGTGGACTCCCGCAAATACCTCGGGGCGGGCCGGGATGCCCTCCGGGACGCCGCCGCGAGGCTGTTGCGCCTGTTCGCGCTGAAGGAGCGCGCGTGAGTAAACAACGGCGCATGGGCCAGATCCTCG
>JAJYRV010000033.1 GCA_021793935.1 Actinomycetes bacterium
GATCCAGGAACTTACCGGAGGGTTCGGCGCGGACGTCGTCATCGACGCCGTGGGCATCAAGGACACGTTCATCCAGGCCTTCCAGGCCCGCGACCTCGCCGGGCGGGTCGTGCTCGTCGGGGTTCCTGACCCGGGCACGACGTGGGAGATCCCACTCGATGAGGTGTTCGGGCGCGGGGGAGCGATCAAGTCCTCCTGGTATGGGGACACGCTGCCCTCCCGGGACTTTCCGATGCTCATCGATCAGTACCGCCTGGGGCGGTTGGACCTCGATGCCTTCGTGTCGGAGCGGATCACCCTTGAGGACGTCGAGTCGGCCTTCGACAAGATGGCCCGCGGTGAGGTGTTACGTTCGGTAGTAGAGATCAATCCCGTTCCATAGACCGCACCGGCCCGAGACGGGCAGTGCATAGAAAGGGTATTTGTGACGAATATTTCTGATTCAACCGGGCAGGTACGGGTAGAGAACCGGGTGACGTCGGGGACCTTCTCCCTCGATGGGGAGACCTTCGACGTCGATAATAACGTGTGGGTGGTGGGTACCGAGGACGAATGTTACGTCATCGACCCCGCCCATGACGTGGACGCGGTGCTCGAGGCCGTGGGCGGGCGCAAGGTGCTCGGGGTGCTGTTGACCCACGGGCACGATGACCACATCCGCTACGCCCGCGACGTGGCGAAACAGGTGAACGCGAAAGTGCACCTCAACCCCGAGGACTCGATGCTCTGGGAGCAGGTCTTCGATGTGCCTTTCGACGCCGAGATCCACGAGGGCAGCGAGTTCTCCGTGGGCGGGGTGACGATGAGGGCGATCCACACCCCGGGCCATTCACCGGGCTCCACCTGCTTCTATGCCCGCGACCTGGGTGAGGGTGGGGTGCTGTTCTCCGGGGACACCCTGTTCAACGGGGGGCCGGGCGCCACCGGCCGCTCGTTCTCGAGCTTCGACACGATCATCGAATCGATCACCAACAAGCTCTTCCCGCTGCCCGAGTCGACGGTGGTCCTCACCGGACACGGGGATTCCACCTCCATCGGCGCGGAGAAACCCCACCTGCAGGAGTGGCTCGACCGCGGCCACTAAACCCGCCCACTAAACCCCACCCACGGTGCACCGCCCGTCTACCTGGATCTTCCCACGGAGACGGGCGGTTCTCGTGCGTACTCAGGCAGCCGTGAACCGCGTCCGTGAGCGGCACTGAGTGCCACCGCCCTCGTTCCGTAGCAACGAGAACGGCCTCGTGCTGTTGTATCGCGCCAGACGCCGGCAGGAGACAGTTCTCGGGCTGCGTGGCGGGACCGTTCTCGAGCAGCTGCGTGGCGGGGCGCCTCGACGATCGGGCAGAGGCGGTTCCCGGAGACTACAGGAGGTCCCGGGGCACGCGGCGGTCCCAGTTCGATGAGAAGATCCGCTGCTCACCGTCGTAGGCATCGAGTTCGGCCCGGATGTGGAACTCGGCTTCAGTGCACGTGAGCACCGTGCGGGTCGTCGCCCACGCGCGCCATCCCTCCCGCGTGAAGCCCATCGTTGCTCGGGTCTCCCCGCGAGCGGAGAGTACGTCGTTACCCGTCCAGCTGTAGCGCTCGTACGCCCGCCGGGTGACGTCCAGGTCGATGTCCTCGAGCCGGAACGTGCCGTCATCCTTGACGACCTCGAGCCGCGAAGCGTAGCGCACGAGGTCACGGGTGACCGTCCACTGTTCCTCACCAGGGCGAACCCTCGTGAGGGCGATGGGCTCGCTGCCCTCTGGGTCCCCGAACGGCCGCAGCCTCGCATCGCCGTCGGCCCCGGAGATCCGTTCGGGCAGAAGGAGCCGGCTCCGGCGGGGCAAGATCGTGAGCCGAACCGGGCGCGGCGGGGGCCAGGCGAGCGGCCAGTACGAGGTGGAGATCGCCACCCGCAGCCGGTGCCCCACGGGGATCTGCTGCGCGGCGCCGTTGAGTTTCACCTGCACGACGTAGCGCTCGCCGGGAACGAGGGGCTCGGGCGCCGCGTGGCTATCGCGGTGGGTGAGGTTGAGGAGCCCGTAACTGATCCGTGTGACGCTCCCATCTGGAGCAACGTCGGACAACCGCGCAGCGACCATCGCGACCGGCTCGGTCGAGGCGAGTTCGAGCTCCACCACCGCCGAGCCGAGGATCTCCGTGGTTTCGGTGAACTCATCCGTATCGAAAACGAGGGAACCGCCGTCGTCTTCACGCTGGTCATAGGGCAGATCCGGAGGAGCGTTATAGGAGCACCACTTGCCCCCGTACTGCCCGACCGAGAGCGGGGATTGGATGTGTAGCGCGGTCTCGTCGACGTCGTCATACGGGCCGGCGATCCGGCCACGCTCGAACGGATACTCGTTCACGCGCACGTTCGGCGAGGGCCATGACGGTTCGCCGACCCACCGGCCGCGGCGTTGGTCGTACATCGTTTGGGGCGGGGCGGACTCCTGCATCCACACGCGGAGCGCGGCATCGTCCATGGCGCCGTTATCGACGTCTTTCAGCCAGTGGTCCCACCAGCGGACGACCTCCTGCAGGAACCCGATCGCGGGGCCGGGCTCGCCCAGGTGCGGATACATGTGCGCCCACGGGCCGATCAGCCCCTTGCGTGGCACGCGCAGCCGCTCGAGCAACCGGAAGACGGAGTTGGAGTAGCCATCGGCCCAGCCGCTCACGGCGAGCACGGGGCACTGCACGGCGTCGTAGTCCTCGCTGACAGAACCGTGGCGCCAATACGCGTCGCGGTGCTGGTGCCGGAGCCAGGTGTCGATCCACAGCCCACTTCCCGCGAGCCGTTCGAGCCACATCTCCCGCCACCGACCGCCGACGACGGCCGGGTCGGGAGGGCAGGAGTTGTAGGCGAACATCGTCGATGCCCAGGAGAGATTGTCTGAAAGCAGGCAGCCGCCCATGTAGTGAACGTCGTCGGCGTAGCGATCGTCGGTGGAACTGCAGGTGATGATTGCCCCGAGACTCGGCGGGCGGCGAGCGGCTACCTGCAGCGCGTTGAACCCGCCCCAGGAGATTCCCATCATCCCCGTGCGGCCGGTGCACCACGGTTGCTGGGCAAGCCATTCGAGGGTGTCCTCGGCGTCGCGGAGTTCCTCTTCGAGGTACTCGTCGGTGAGCACACCGTCGGAACTGCCGCTGCCGCGCAGATCCACCCGGACGCACGCGTAGCCGTGGCCGGCGATATAGGGGTGGTGAATCGAGTCTCGCACGGCGGTGAAGTCCCGGTGCCGGTAGGGGATCATTTCTAGAATCGCAGGCACGGGCTCCTGGCTGGAGTGCGCGGGTCGCCAGATCCGCGCGGACAGACGCGCACCGTCGCGCATGGGAATCCACACCTCGGACTCCTCCCGGACCTCGTGGGGGAGGTCCCGCACGATTCGCATTCGTCCGCTCCCGCTCCCGTTCGCGCCCTGCCCCACTGCTCCCTGCCCCGGAGCCGATCACGTGGGACTCGCACTATAGCCGCTATCCCGCCGCTGCGGGGCGCCGAGAATGACTTTGAGGTTGAGTTTCCATGAGAAACCAACCTCAAAGTCATTCTCGAGCAACCCTAAGATCGTTCTCGACGCACACCGCGCCGACCGAGTTACTCCGCGTGCTGGAGCAGCGCCCGCCCGGCGACCACCTCGATGTCGATGAGGTGGTCCGCATCCGGAGCGGTGCGGAGCTGGTTATCGAGGATTCCGAAGGTGTGTTCGGTGCGCACCTGGAACGGCACGTCGGGGAGCGTGAGGTTGAGTTCCCCGGCCGAGAGTTCCGCGCGAACCCGTTCGGGGGCGCGACCATCGAGTTCGGCGGTGAATCGGCCCGCGGCCACCTCGAGGTCGGCGACGCGGGTGTTCGTGAGCTCGAGGTTGGTGCTTCCCCCGCTCAGGTCGGTGGTGACTTCCTCCACCTCGCCGGTGTACGTGAGTGTTCCCGCAGACACGTCGAGGTCGAGGTTCGTGAAGTCGCCCTCGGCGGTGACCCGGCCGGATCCGAGCGTGAAGTCACCGGAGAGTTTCCCATCGAGTTCCTCGGGCAGGGTGATCGTCACTTCCTCGTTCTCGTTGCCGCACCAGCCGAAGCAGATGTTGTAGAAGGGGCGTTCCTTCGTCGCGATGAGGGCGTTCCCGGCGGTCGTCCAGTGCCACGCGTTGGAATCCGCGGGGGAGACGGACAGCTGCGCCTCGGAAACGTCGCCGAAAGCGACGTGAACATCGGAGCTGCGGGAGTCCACGTACAGGGTGGTGACGTCGTCCACGGCCGCCGTGTGAATCCCACCGGAGGCCGTGCTCGCCTCGCGGTCCCCGGCGAGCAACGAACCGACCGCCGGAAGCGCGGCGGAGGTGAAAACCGCGGCGAGGATGAGCGCGCCGAGGAGGGTCGTGATGAGGGAAACGGTGCGGGCAGTAGAAGTCATTGCTGGGGTCCTTGCGAGGTCGGTTCGGAAGAGGAGGCGGGAGGACTGGAGTTCTCGAGGTGAGCGATGGCGGCGAGGACCCGCCGGTTCCCGGACTCATCATTGGGGAGGTCGAGCTTGGTGAAGATCGAGGTGATGTGCTTTTCCACCGTCGCCTCCGAGACGTAGAGCAGCGCGGCGATCGCCTGGTTCGACTTCCCCTCGGCGAGGGCGGCGAGCACGGCGCGCTCCCGGTTCGTCAGTCGCTGCATCCGGATGTCGGATTGTCGCCGAGTGAGGAGTTGGGAAACGACCTCCGGGTCGAGCACGCTGCCCCCGGCTGCGACGGTGTGCAGGCTCTCGAGGAAATCTCGAACGTCGGCAACGCGATCCTTCAGCAGATAACCGAAGGCGGTGCTCCCGCTCGCGATGAGGTCGGAGGCGTAGCGTTCCTCCACGTATTGGGAGAGCACGAGGAGCGGCAGCTCCGGGTGGGTGCGGCGCAGTTCCAGCGCGGCGCGGATGCCCTCATCGGTGAACGTCGGCGGCAGCCGCACGTCGAGGATCGCGAGGTCAGGCTCGGCGGCGATGACCGACTCGAGCACCTGGGACGCGTCGGGGAGGGCGGCGACCACCTCGTGGCCCGCGTGCTGCAGGAGCCGCACGAGCCCTTCGCGCAGGAGAACGGAATCTTCGCAGACTAGGATGCGCATGGGATATGAACCTCAACTGTTGTGGGCCCGCCCTCGGGGCTCGTGATGGTGAGGGTGCCGCCCGCGGCGAACACCCGATTGGAAATGCCGTCCAGGCCGCCGCCGGGAACCACGCGGGCCCCGCCGATGCCGTCATCGTCGATCCGCGCCCACAGCACCGGGTGGGGATCCTGGAGCAACCGTACCGAGATTCGGCAGCTCGAGGCGCGGGAGTGTTTCGCCGCGTTCGTGAGCGATTCGGCGATGACGAAGTACAACGCGGCCTCCGCGTCCCGGTTCACGCGCCCGGGCAGATCGACGTCAAGCGTAACGGGAATGTGGGAACGGCTCGCGAGCGCGGATAGGGCCGCATCCAACCCGCGGTCGTCGAGCACCGAGGTGTGGATCCCCCGGGCGAGTTGTCGCAGTTCGGTGATCGCCGCCTTCGTCGAGGCGTGTGCCTCCGCGACGAGTTCCTTCGCGGCCTCGGGATCGGAATCGATCGTCTCTTGGGCGAGGCCCAGGGTCATTCCCACCGACACGAGCCGCGGCTGGACCCCATCGTGCAGGTCCCGTTCGATCCGGGTCCGCTCCACGTCGGCGGCGCGCACCGCCCCGGCGCGTTGGGCGCTGGAGGCGCGGGCGTGCGCTTCGAGCTGCTCCTCCCGGGCGCCGCCGCCGATGATCGCGGTCGTGAGCACCCGATGCAACAGGGCGAGCGCGATGGCCAGGGCGAGGCCGACGAGCGTAACGAGGAGGGCGCCGACGAGTTCGGTCGAGCCGGTGAACGGCGAGATGATCCACCCCGCACCCCACCCGGTGAAGCGGAGCAGGAGCAGTGCCAGCCCCCAGAGCGCGAGGCTCAGCGAGACGATCTGCACCGTCCCGAGCACGGAGGCGATGAACGCGGACGAAAGGGCCCGCCACATCCGGCCGGACAGGAGCTGGTTCCCCAGCGAATACAGCCACCCCTTGAAGCCCGGTTCGGGCGGGGCGGCGAAATGAGGCAGCGGCACCTCGAGCCGGTAGAGCCCGGCCACCCGGGCGGTCTCCCACCAGCCGATGCCGTAGAGCACGTACACCACGCCCACGAGCATCACGAGCCCGATCCCGGCGAGCGCGATGAACCCCACGCTCATCGCGGCGAAGCCGACGAGCAGACCGAACGCGGCGATCCCGAACGTACCGAGGAAGGCGAGGTGCGCCGTCGTGGAAAATAACCGCCACGGCGGGGCGGCGGGCGCAGTTGCCGAATGTGTCGATGTCATGTTTTAAAACTACGGCCCCTGCGCGCCGGCGACCACCGAGTGCTCCGGAAACAAATCTGCGGGTTATCCCTACCCGCGCCTTAAGTCACTCGCCCGCGAGCCGGACATCCTCGATGTGTTCGCGGGCGGCGGCGACGGCGCCCGGATCTGCGTGCGTGTCGGTGATCAGCGTATCGACGGCGCTGAGCGGCACGATCGTGGTGAGCCCCACCCGCCCGAACTTCGTGTGATCGGCAAGGACGACGACGTCCCCACCGCTGGCGACGAGCGCCCGGTTGGTCTCGGCTTCGGCAAGGTTGGGGGTGGTGAGCCCGGCGGTGACGTCCACCCCGTGCACCCCGAGGAACACCACGTCGCAGTGCAGGGTACGCAGCGCCTGTTCGGCAACGGGGCCGACGAGCGCGTCGGAGGGAGTGCGGACCCCGCCGGTGAGCACGACGATCCGGGCGGGGTCGATGCGGCGGAACTCCTCGGCGACCCGTAGCGAGTTCGTCACGATCGTGAGGTCGTCCACCCCGGCGAGGCGGCGGGCGAAGGTCCACGTGGTCGACCCCGCGGAGATCCCCACCGACATGCCCGGTTCGATGAGTTCGAGCGCGGCGCTAGCGATCTCCTCCTTCTCCGCGAGGTGGCGTTCGGAGGTGAGGTCGAAATCGAGCTCCTCCGCGCTCGCCCCGCGGCGCAGGGTCGCCCCGCCGTGGACCTTATCGAGCCGGCCCTCCGCGGCGAGGCTCTCCAGGTCCCGGCGGATCGTCATGCCGGAGACGTCCAACTGCTGGGCGAGGGTCGTTACCGAGACCGAGCCCCGCCGGCGGACCTCTTCCAGGATTCGGCGGCGGCGTTCGTCAACGAGCATGGGCCCTCCCGTGGGCGATCAGGGTGTCTCGAGGAGTAATTCCCCTGATACTACGACGTCCTGGCCCTCGGTGATCGTGAATTCCCCGTGCACCACCCCCGCGCGCGCGAGGTCGGGGGCCACCCAGCGGGCGGCGTCGGGGTGCGGGGTCGCGAGGGAGACGTCCCGGTAGGGGGTGCGCTGGGAGACCTTCGCCTCGGATTTCTTCTTCCGCAGCGCCGCGAGGGCCTCCCCGGCCGCCTCGATGAGCGCGGGTTCGCCGTCGGTGGGCAGGTGGTTCGCGGTCGGCCAGGCGGCGGCGTGGATCGATCCCTCCCGCCACCACGACCACACCTCCTCGGTCGCGAACGGCAACACGGGGGCGAGCATGCGCAGCAGCACGTCGAGGGCGATCGTCAGCGCGACCCGCGCCGAAGCGATCTCCGCCTCGGTGGCGTTCGCGTTCTCCCCGCCGTAGGCGCGGTCCTTGACGAGTTCGAGGTAATCGTCGCAGAAGGTCCAGAAGAAGGTTTCGGTGACTTCGAGCGCGCGGGTGTAGTTGTACTCCTCGTGCGCGGCGGTGGCGGTCTCGACGACGTTCGCGAGCCCCGCGAGCAGCGCCTTGTCGATCGGTTCGCTCACCGCGGAGGCGTCGAGCAGGTCCACCGGCCCGGCGGCGGCGAGGTGGGAGGTGAAGGAGAGCACGAACTTCGAGGCGTTGAGCACCTTGATCGCCAGGCGCCGCCCGATCTTCATCTGCTTCTCATCGAAGGCGGTGTCCGCGCCGAGCCGGGCCGAGAGCGACCAGTACCGCACCGCGTCGGTACCGTACTGCTCGAGCAGGCTCATCGGGGTGACGGTGTTGCCCTTCGACTTCGACATCTTCTTGCGGTTCGGATCGAGGATCCACCCCGAGATCGCCGCGTTGTGCCACGGCAGGCAGTCGTGTTCGGCGTTCGCCCGCACCACGGTGGAGAACAGCCAGGTGCGGATGATGTCGTGCGCCTGGGGGCGCAGGTCCATCGGGAACACCTTCGCGAAGAACTCGTTGTCCCGCTCCCACTTGCCGGCCAGTTGCGGGGAGAGCGAGGAGGTCGCCCACGTGTCCATGACGTCGGGGTCGCCGGCAAATCCGCCGGGCTCCCCTCGCTGGTCCTCGGTGTAGCCGGTGGGGACGTCGATGCTCGGGTCTACGGGAAGCTGGTCTTCACCTGGGGTGAGGGGGGAGTCGTAGATGATCTCGCCGTCGTCATCCAGCGGGTACCAGATGGGGAAGGGCACCCCGAAGAACCGTTGGCGCGAGAGCAGCCAGTCCCCGTGCAGCCCCTCCACCCAGTTCGTGTACCGGGACTGCATGAACGGCGGGTGCCACGTGAGTTCGGCGCCGCGGCCGATGAGCTCGGCGCGCAGCCCGTCGGCGGAGTCGTCGCGGCCGCCGTTGCGCAGGTACCACTGGCGGGAGGAGACGATCTCCAGGGGGCGTTCGCCCTTCTCGAAGAACTTCACCGGGTGGGTGATCTTCTCCGGTTCGCCGATGAGGTCGCCGGATTCGCGGAGGAATTCCACCACCTTCTGCTGCGCGGAGAACACGGTGAGCCCGGCGAGCTGTTCGTAGGCCGCTCGGCCCTGCTCGCTGGTGATCGCCTCGGGGGCCTCGGGGCGGAACCGGCCGTCCCGGCCGATCACGGTGCGGGCGGGTAGGTCCAGTTCGCGCCACCAGGTGACGTCGGTGGTGTCCCCGAAGGTACAGATCATCGCGATCCCCGATCCCTTATCGGGCTGGGCGAGTTCGTGGGCGAGCACGGGCACCTCCACCCCGAAGATCGGGGTCGTCACGGTGGTGCCGAACAGGGGCTGGTAGCGCTCGTCGTCGGGGTGGGCCACGAGCGCCACGCACGCGGGGAGCAGTTCGGGGCGGGTGGTCTCGATGAGAACCGTCTCACCAGCGCCGCCCTTCCCCGAGCGGTGGAAGGTGACCTTGTGGTAGGCGCCGGGGCGCTCCCGGTCCTCCACCTCGGCTTGGGCGACCGCGGTGCGGAAGGTGACGTCCCAGATCGTCGGGGCCTCGATCTGGTAGGCCTCCCCGCGGGCGAGGTTGCGCAGGAACGCGCGTTGGGAGACTTCCTGGGCGACCGGTGAGATCGTCTGGTACGTCTGCGCCCAGTCGACGCTCAGACCCAGCCGGCGGAAATCGCGTTCGAAGTCCTTCTCGTCCTCGGTGGTGAGCGCGAGGCACAGCTCGACGAAATTGCGCCGGGAGATCGCCTGCGGGCGGGCCTTCTTCGGCACGTCCCCCGCATACGGGGGCGTGAAGTCCGGGTCGTAGGGGAGGGAGGTGTCGACGTACACCCCGTAATAGTTCTGCACCCGCCGCTCGGTGGGCAGACCGTTGTCGTCCCAGCCCATCGGGTAGAACACGTTCTTGCCCGACATCCGCCGGTACCGGGCGATCGCGTCGGTGTGGGTGTAGGAGAACACGTGCCCCACGTGCAGCGAACCGGAGGCCGTCGGGGGCGGGGTGTCGATCGCGAACACCTGCTCGCGGGTCGTGTCCTCCTCGAAGGCGTACACCTGCTCGCGGGACCAGACCGCATCCCACTTTTCTTCCAGTCCATCGAGGTTCGGCTTATCCGGAACGTGGATCTCACGCAACGGCGCGGGGGCGGAGGAGCGGGAAGAATAAGCTTGTGCAGTCATGGTTCGCTATTCTCCCAGATTCGGGGGCGCGAGCGCACATCCGCCCGCGAAGATCGTGGCCATGCGCGGTCATCGCGCGGTTGCGCACGAGGAACGTCACGTACGAGCCGCCCCACCCGATACGATCGGGCCGGTGACCACTCTTGCTTTCGCCGCGCTCGCGCTGACCGTCGCGATCTCGGCATTCATCCAAGGCGCAACCGGGATGGGTTTCGCGATGATCGCCGCACCCGTGGTCGCGCTCCTGGACCCGGGGCTCATCCCCGTGCTGCTCCTCGTGCTCATGATCCCCCTGAACGCCTACATCGCCTGGCGGGAGCGATCGGCGATCGACTGGCGCGGCGTGAGGTGGATCAGCGTGGGCCGGTTCGCCGGCACGTTCGGCGGCCTGTGGATCCTGCTCGTGGTGAGCACACACGCGCTCAACCTCATCATCGGCTGGGCGACGGTGCTCGCGGTCGCGGCGGCGCTCCTCGCCCCGGCCTTCCACCCCAGCCGCTCGGCACTCGCCACCGTCGGAGTGATCACCGGGGTCACCGAGACCGCCACCGGGGTGGGCGGCCCGCCCCTCGCGCTCGCCTACCAACACGGGCCCGGCGCGCAGCTCCGCTCCACCATCGCCACCTGCTTCCTCATCGGGGAGGTCGTCTCACTCGCCGTGCTGGGCGTGAGCGGGCAGATCGCCCCGGACACGCTCGTGCTTTCGGCCGGGTTGCTGCCCTGCCTCGTGCTCGGCGCCCTCGCGAGCCGGTTCGTGCACCACCGCCTGGACGGCCCGGTGCTGCGCTACCTCGTCCTCGGGTTCTCCGCGCTCGCGGGCATCGCCGTCATTATCGGAGTGTGAAATACGCCGGCGATCGCTAAGGTTTGCTGTATGAGGCGACGATGCACCGGAATCACGCTCGCGCTCGCCGCGCTCCTCACCGCGGCGGCGTGCTCCGGCGCGCCCGGGCCCACCGTGCCTGAACCCACGGTGCCTGAACCGCCGGCCACCGCGGTGCAGTCCCCGCCGCGGCCCTCCCCGAGCGTGCCCCCGCCGGAACCGCTGCCGAGCCCGCCCTACCCGCCCGACCTGACGGGCGAGGACTCCGAGGAGAACGCCGTGCGCGCCGCAGAGTACTTCGTCGCGCTGATGAACTACGCCCACAGCACCGGCGACACCGCGCCGCTGCGGCAGGTCTCGGCCGGCAGCTGCGAACCGTGCCACGCGTTCATCACCGACGTCGAGGATCTGTATGACGACGGGGGGTATGCGGTGGGCAACGTCGTCTCCCTGGGCGAGCCCGCCCCGTCGCGGTCGATGGACGGCAACGCCTGGGAGGTCGCCGTGGATTGGAACCTTTCCGCGGGCGTGCGCGTACCCGCCGAAGGCGAAACGATCGACCTGGAGCCGCTCACGCTCGCCGATCAGCGCCTCGCCGTGGGGCTCGAGGGCGGCGAGTGGGTCTACCTGCACTTCGCCGGGGCCGAGGATTAGCCCACCACCCGGGCGATCACCCCTGCCTGGCGCCCGCCGCTGCGAGTGGCGCTGCGGTGGGAGAAGAACCGCGGGTCCTCCCGCGTACACCACCCCAGGGTGCGCCCGTCCACGCCCAACCCGCGCAGCTGACGTTCGGCGATCTCGGGCAGGTCGAGGGCGGGGGTGCCCCAGTGGGATCGGCCGGCGCGTACACCTAAGGCGGAGACGTCGCGGGCGAGTTCGGGAGAAACCTCGTAGCAGCGCCCGCAGATGGCGGGCCCGATGACGGCGAGGATCTCCCGCGCCCCGCGCCGGCGCATCTGGGCGACGGTGGCGGCAAGGACGCCGGCGAGCAGGCCCACCCGCCCCGCGTGCGCGGCGCCGATCGTGCCCGTGGTGGGGTCGGCGAACAGCACCGGCAGGCAGTCCGCGGCGAGCACTCCCAGGCCCGCGGGTGCCTCGGCGCACCACGCGTCGCCGCAGGGATCCGGGATCGGATCCTCGCGCGCGGACGCCTCCGGGCGGTGCGGGTCGAGCACCCGCGTGCCGTGCACGTGATGGGCGAACTCCACGCCCCGACCGGCGAGGGCCGCGACCACCTCCCGCCGGCCGAGCACACCAGCAGC
>JAJYRV010000034.1 GCA_021793935.1 Actinomycetes bacterium
TCCGATCTCGAAGGAGGAAGTGGACCTCAGCGCCACGGGGGACCCCACGATCGGCCGCGCCGCCATCCGCACTCGCGGCGCGGACGCGACGATCATCGCCTACGGCCCCTCGGTTCCGGTGGCCCTCGACGCGGCGGGCGTCGCCGCGAGTGAGGGGCGCGGCCTGCAGGTGGTTGATCTGCGTTCCATCGTGCCCTTCGACGCGGAAACCGTCTTTGCTGCCGTGCGATCGACCGGTCGGGCGGTCGTCGTCGCCGAAGCGCCCGGGTTCGCGAGCGTCTCCTCCGAGATCGCTGCGCAGATCAGCGAAAACTGCTTCCACTCCCTCGCTGCCCCGGTGCGCCGGGTCACCGGTTTCGACATCCCATTCCCGCCGCCCCACCTCGAGGAGTTCAACCTACCCTCCGTGGATCGGATCCTCGACGCGGTGGACGACCTGCAGTGGGAGGACGCGTGAGCGAGCAGGTCTTCCTCCTCCCCGACCTCGGCGAGGGGCTCGCGGATGCGGACATCATCAGCTGGCTCATCGACGTCGGCGATACCGTCGCGGTCGACCAGCCGATCGTCGAAGTGGAGACGGCGAAAACCACCCTGGAAGTGCCCTCCCCCTACGCGGGTACCGTCACCCAGCTGCACGTGAACGCGGGGGAGACCCTCGCCGTCGGCGCGCCCCTCCTCACCGTGACCGCCACCCCCGACCCCGAGCACGCGGCGGCCGAGCAATACCGCGAGGAGGAACGGGCCGGCTCGGGCAGCGTGCTCGTCGGCTACGGGACGGCGGAAACCGGGGTGGGCCGGCGCCGACGCCGCCGGCCGCGATCACCCGCACCCGCGGTGCGCCCCGCACTCCCACCCCGCGCGGCACCGCTCGTCATCTCCCCGATCGTGCGGAAATTCGCCCGTGAGCACGGCGTGGACCTCACCGGCATCACCCCGACCGGGGCGGGCGGAGTGATCACCCGCAGGGACGTGGAGAGCGCGCTCGCCCCCGCCGCCGTGAGCGGGGAGCGCCGCCGCCCGCTCACGAGTTTCCGGAAAGCCGCCGCGGCCGCGCTGAGCCGGAGCCGGAGTGAAATCCCCGAGGCGACCGTGTGGGTCGACGTCGACGCGACGGCGCTGTGGGAGTTGCGGGAGTCCACGCGCGAGAGCGGTGGGCCCGGGCTCATCTCCTACATCGCGAGGTTCGTCGTCGCGGCGCTGGGGGCCTACCCCGTGCTCAACTCCCGCCTCGACACCGAGCGGGAGGAGATCGTCGAGTACGAACACATCAACCTCGGGATCGCGGTCCAGGGCGAACGCGGACTGGTCGTCCCCGCCGTCACGGATGCCCACACCCTCACCACCGCCGAACTGCACGACGCGATCCGCGAGGTGAGCGAGCGCGCCCGGGCGGGAAAGGTGAGCGGGGAAGAACTCGAGCGGGGCACGTTCACCCTCAACAACTACGGCGCCTTCCGGGTCGATGGCAGCGCCGCGATCATCAACCACCCGCAGGTGGCCATTCTCGGACTCGGCCGGATCATCGACCGCCCCTGGGTCGTGCACGGCGAGATCGTTCCGCGGAAGATCGCCCAGATGTCCTTCGTTTTCGACCACCGCGTGTGCGATGGGGCGACCGCGGCGGGGTTCATGCGGCACGTTGCCGACGCGATCGAAAACCCCGCCACCGCGATCGCGCAGATGTGAGGCCGTGCCCGCCGGGGCTCTCCTAGGCTGGCTCCCCAGCGATCGGATCCGGCTCGAGCGCGGGCTCGTCGAAGACGAGCAGGGTGCGAGTGTTGATCACCCCGGGCATGCCTTGGATCTGCTCGAGCACGATCCGGCGAAGATCGGCGTTGTCCTTCGCGCGCACGTGCATGATCACGTCGAATTCCCCGCCGACGAGCGCGATGTGGGAGACCCCGGGCAGCTTGCGCAACGACTCCCGAACGTTCCGCCACTGCACCTGATCGATATTCAACGTGATGTACGCCGAGGTGCCCAGTCCGAGCAGTTCCGGATCCACCTCGGCCCGAAACCCGCGCAGCACACCGGAGTCCAGGAGCCGGCGCACCCGGGTGTAGGCGTTCGCGCGGGAGATATGGAGCTTCTCCGCGAGCGCGCGGATCGACATCCTGCCGTCGCGGCGCAGTTCATCAATGATCTGACGGTCACGTTCGTCAATCTGCTCGGCCAAGTTTCTCACCCTTAAGAACGCATTCAGGCTGCTGCTTGCCAGGCTACTAGCCGCGGGGTGGGCGGGCGGGGTGAACACCATCCCGACGCGAGCCAGGGCGGGATCTCGCCCTCGGCGTCCCTCCCGACGGGCGGGGCACCTACCAGGTGGGGAGGCGCGCGCGGGGATAGTTGCCCCTGGCATGAGGGTCGCGGCAGGTGGGTCCGGCGTCCCCCCGAAAGGCGGGCGCAGCGGCGTGTCTTTGCGTAGGCTGAGTGCATGACAACTCCCCGTTCGGCGGGGCGCCCGAAGGCGATTTCCCGCGAGATGCTTGAAGAGGCCGCGTGCGAACTCTTCCTCGAACGCGGGTACGCGGACACCTCGGTCGTCGACATCACCCAGCGCGCAGGGGTGAGCCGCGCGACCTTCTTCAACTACGTCGATTCGAAGTCGGACCTGCTGTGGGCATCGGTGGACGACGCGATCGCCGGAATTGCCCGCACCCTGGGCTACGGGGCGAATGAAGGGCCGGGCGGAGGAGCCGAGGCGGTGCGTGAGGTTCTCCTCGAGGCGGCGGACACGCTCGCCCCGGGAGTAGCGGTGCTCGCGATCGCGAACGCGGAAGCGATGGGTGTCGTGGCCGAGCTCGTGCTCACCGGTGCGCAACGTCAGGCACGCCTCGCGCGTACGATCGCCGAGCATTTCCGCCGTTCGGGCGAGGACGGGCTGCGCGCGGACGTCCTCTCCCGCGCCTACGCCGGTGCGTTCTTCGCCGCCCTTGAGGCATGGGCGAAGGAAACGCCCGGGTCGAAGCCGTTCTCGGCGTCGGTGCGCGATGCGCTAGAGGTGCTGCGCTGAGATCCGGTGTGCGGGGGCGCCGGCCCACGGATCTACCCCTCCGGGTGAGGATTGCGGGGAGTCCGCTGGGTGGATACCGTGGGCAGACGGATCGAGCCCTACTCCAGGAGGTTGGCCATGACCGATAAGAAGTCGAAGGAAGAAGCCATCAAGAAGCAGGGCGAAGCTCAGGAAAAGCACGCCGGCGAGGCCCCCGATAAGCACATGGAAGCCGAGGGGTTGGCGGCGCAGAACAACCCGGAGGCGGGCGCCCGCGAGGTTGAGGACTGACGACCTCCCGGCCGAGCCCTTCTGCCGGTCTTCTTCCCGGTTCCGGTGGATAGTTGATCCGCCGACGAATCTCAACCCTCTTTTTTTGAATTTCCCGGTGCCACACAGTGGGTAAGCACCGAATCACAACGTTCCTCGTAGGGAAGAAGTTCCGCGGGGAAGAAGGGGAGTGGTGACGATGGCAACCGGAGAAACCGGCTTCGACGACGTTACGTTCGATCTCATCTCGGTGCAGTACCACGCGCTGAAAGCCGGCCACGACTACGGCCAGTACGTGCGCGACGCGCGCAACGCAGGCAAAGACGAGATCGCTGAGTTCTTCGAACGGGTGATGCGAGAGGATTCCGATCGCGCGCATACGTGCCACGAATTCTTGAAGGAGCTCGGCGGCGGCACGGATCAGACCCGTCCGCAGGGCAGCGACAGCTAACGGAGCCAGCGGCTGCCGTCCCGTACCGGGAGGGCGCGTAGAGAACCAGTGCGCGTACGAATGGTGTTCGCGCGGCTATTTCCGCGCGGAGCGTTCGCGGTGAGAGCAGCCCGGCCAGCAGCAGGGCCGGCGCATCCCGTCATCGAGCTCCTCCACGGTCCGCCGGATCCGGCGCTCGCGGGTCTGTTGCCTCTTGGCGTCCTCCACCCAGCAGATGAACTCGTTGCGGGCCAGCGGTGTGATGTCCTCCCAGACCGCTTGCGCCGTCGTACTCGCGAGCAGCGCGCGGGCGAGGTCTTCAGGGAGGTCGTGGACGACCCCGCCGGGAAGGGCGATGGTGGACATGTTTTCAGCATAGAACCGCAGGCTCTCCTTGACTAGACGTGAGCCGCCGCGGGGTGTTAACCGTGTTTCCTCGCCTGCTCTGCCTCTGCGGACATCTGCCGACCGGTGTTCAACCGTTCGGGAATTACCCGAGAGGTTCGGTTTCTCGCGGCCAGCCGACTTCCCGGAGGCGCACTCGCCCCGAGGCGGTGAAGGGCACGTCTTCTTCGCGCAGCAGCGCCTGTTGCTCATCAGCCTTGTGAACCGCCAGCCGGCCGCCCGCCGCGCAGACCCGCCACCAGGGCACCCCTGATCCGAACCGGGAGAGCACCATCCCGATCGACCGCGGGCCACCCTTCCCGGTGATGTCGCGTGCCAACGCGGCAATCGCGCCGTAAGTGCTCACTCGCCCCGGCGGGATCTGCGCGATCAGGTCGAGCACCTGCTCCGCGTAGTCATCCGGTTCACCGTTCACGCTTCCATGCTGCCACGGAGCGCTCGCCACGCGCCCGAATCCCGGTGCCACGAGGGTTGAATCGGTCGAGAACGAGATTGTGGTTGCTCGAGAATGAGATTGGGGTTGGAGAACTGAAGAAAACTAACCCTAATGTCATTCTCGGCGCTGGGATCCGGCTGCGGCACGCCGCGGCCAACCGTGGAGCGGGTGACGGGAATCGAACCCGCGCTGTCAGCTTGGGAAGCTGAAGTTCTACCATTGAACTACACCCGCGAGACCGCCCGGCATTCACCGGTGGCCGTGATCAACGATCACTTGAGCCAGCATACCCAAACTCGAGGCGAATTTTCACATCGAGCAGGCGTTGCCCACGCCACAGGTAGCGCGCGGGGCCCCGAGCGGTCACCGGGCGGCCCGGTCATGGGCGAGATCAAGGAGCTTGGCGAGTACCGGGCCGGTGCGAAGCCCGGAATGCTCGTGCTCCGAGGTCGCCCACACCTTGACACCCGGCAGCAACGCGGCCGTCTCCATCGAGAACTCGTACGGCACGAAGAGGTCATTGACGTAGACCGCCGCGGCCCCGCTCACGCCGGAGCCTGCGATCACGTTGGCGTCGTAGAGTTTCGGCCAGGCGACCTGCGCCATCGCGTCGACGACTTCCCGCCAGGGCTGGAAAGCAGGGACGGTATCGGCCCAGTCGCGGCGCACGTGCTCGCCCGTGAGCAGTGTCGGATCGGCGCGGAAATCCTCCGGCTCCACCGCCTCCGCGGCCCAGTTCGTCGGGTGCCCGTCCGCGTAGCTCGACTCGTGGAACACGTAATACAGCGGATTACGGCCGGTGAAGGGCATCGCGCGGGCAAGGTCGTGGCGGAATGCGTTGGTCGCCGGGTCCTGATCGAGCAGGCTCCACAGGGTCTGCCAACCATCGTCGGAACCGAGCAGCATCCCGAGCGAACGCAGCCGCGAGACCGAAACTACCTCGCCGTCGGGCAACACGATGCGCCCCTGATCGGCGAGGTCCACGAGCCGGCGAACGGCCTCCCGTTGCTCCGGGAAGCGCCGATAATAGGCTTCGTTCGCCGTGCGCATCTTGTCATAGGTCGCTGCGTACACCTCGGCCGGGGCGCGGCCCAGCGCGCTCAACCCGCCGGTGATGAACACCCGGTCGAGGCTGGCGGCGTTCGTCGAGAGGTAGGCGAGGGTGGTGAACCCGCCGAAGGACTGCCCGAGCGTGTTCCACGTGGGAGCGCCGAGATGCTCACGCATCGCCTCGGCGTCACGCACGATCGAATCCGCACGCAGGAGTTGGAGCCGTTCGACGACGGCGGTCGTGCCCTCGGCGAGGATCTCATCGGTGATGGGGGTGGACTTGCCGGTGCCGCGCTGGTCGAGCATCACCACGCGGTACTCCTTCAGTGCCGCCTCCAGCCACGGTGGGGAGAACGGCGCGGCAAGCGCCCGCGGGGCCTCGTTCCCCGGCCCGCCCTGAAGGAACACGAGATAGGGCAGGTCCTCGCCGCCCTCGCGTGTGACGACGGAGGCGTGGATGTCGAGGGTCCGCCCGTCGCGCGGGTTTGCCCAGTCGAGCGGCACGGTGAGGGTGTGGTCGTCGATGCGCAGGTCGTACATGCGCCGCGTGGTGGTAGCCATGGGAACTAGGTTAATCGTTCACTGTTCTCGATTGGAGATCGGCTGCGGGGAGGGGCGGTCAGCGGCTTGCCACCTTACTGAGTAAGCGCTAGGCTCTTCCCGAGGCTTACCGAGTAAGCGGCGCGGGCGAATGAGGAGGTTTGCAGTGTCAGTCAGGCAGGGAATGCTTGCGCTATTGAGCGCGGCGCCGATGGGGGTAACCGCGTTACATCGCGAGTTCGAAGCACGCACAGGGGGCACTTGGGCGCTCAATATTGGCCAGGTGTACACGACCCTGCAGCGACTCGAGCGGGACGGGCTCGTCACCGCGCCACGACCCAGTGCCGAAGGAATCGAGCTGTACAGTCTCAGCGAGCGTGGCCGGAAGGCGGCGAGCGAGTGGTGGTACGAGCCCGTGCAGCGGGGTACGCCGGAGCGGGACGAGCTGGTGATCAAGGTTGCGCTCGCGGCAGCCGTTCCCGGAATCGATGTGCCCGCGGTGGTCCAGGTGCAACGCACCGAGACGATGCGGGTGTTGCGCGACCTGACAAAGCTCCGGGCCCACGCGGAAGGGGAGCTGCCATGGTCGCTCGTCGTCGACCATCATATTTTCGCTGCCGAGGCCGAACTGCGCTGGCTCGACCACATCGAATCTCGCGCTGTCATCGCGGGCGCGGCCGCCAAGGAGGCCGGGGAGGGGAGCGATACCCGAGAGCCAATCGCCGAGGAGCAGCGGTGAACGCGGTGCTTGAACTCAACGGAGTGACGCGCGTGCACCAGGACGGAAACCGGGAAGTGAAGGCGCTCGACAACGTCAGCCTGAACCTCCACCAAGGCGAGCTCGTCGCGGTGATGGGCCCATCGGGGTCGGGGAAAACTACCCTGCTCAATCTCGCCGGCGGCCTCGATACCCCCACGCACGGCTCCATCGTGGTCGAGAGTGCGGCGCTTTCCAGCCTCGACGCCCGGGGGCGGGCAGCGCTGCGCCGGCGCCACATCGGGTACGTATTTCAGGACTTCAACCTCGTCCCGGCCCTCACTGCCGCCGAGAATGTCGCGCTCCCGCTCGAGCTCGATGGAATGCGCCCGCGCCGCAGCAGGCGCCGCGCCCTTGATGCGTTGGCAGAAGTGGGCCTCGAGGGCCTGGCCCAGCGTTTTCCCGATGAGCTCTCCGGTGGGCAGTCCCAGCGGGTGGCGATCGCCCGCGCGCTCATCGGCCCGCGCCGACTCATCCTCGCCGACGAGCCCACCGGCGCGCTCGATTCATCCACGGGCGAAGCGGTGATGAAGGTTCTACGCGCGCGGATCGAGGCCGGAGCAGCCGGTCTGCTCGTGACCCACGAGCCCCGATTCGCCGCGTGGGCGGACCGCGTGATCTTCCTGCGTGACGGCCGGATCATTGACGCGACGGAGCGAGACACCCCCGAGGTGCTTCTTGCGAGGAGGCCGTGATGATCCGCTGGTTCCCGGCTCTGCGGATCGCGCGGCGGGAGGCCGCCCGGGCGAAAGGGCGCACGGTGCTCACCGTTGCTCTCATCGCGTTGCCCGTTGCCGCGGTGACCTTCATTGCCGGGCTCGTCGCCTCGACCACCCCGACTCCCGCCACCCAGATCCAATGGGCGATGGGGGAGTCCGCACAAGCGCGGGTGTGGGCGCCGTCTCCCACGATTCCCGAAGACCTGCAACAGAACGCTGAAGGAAGCGCCGTCAGTTATGGCGAAACCACCGGGGTAGACGTGGACGGAGAGTCGATCACCCGGCTGCGACCCGGTGACGTCGAGACCGCGTACCTGGCGGCGTTGACGGCTCAGAGCGATACTGCGCTGATCCCGAGACTGACTTTTTACGAAGTAGATGCCACGCGTGTTCCGGGTCTCCTCGGCGAAGTAGAGGGCGAATCGGCCCCTGACGCGGGTGAAGTCGTACTCCAACGGCAGGTTGCCACCCGTCTCGGAGTAGCGGTAGGAGACCGAATCGAATTGAGCACCCGGGAGGGCGGACACGCAGTTGACGTCGTGGGGATCGGTGATACGAGTAACGGGTACGCCGTAGGGCTGCTGGGCCCCGGCTCCTTCGCCGCGGGAAATATCAGCGATGCGAACGAGGCGTGGTTCATCACCGGAGATCCCGTCACGTGGTCAGAGATCGAGGAGCTCAATACCCAGGGGTTCGCGGTGACCAGCCGCGCGATAATGACGGATCCGCCCCCTCCAGCAGATGTCTATAACGGGGCGTTCGCCGACCGCGGCCCCGACCTCACCACGATCGGGGTCTTAGTCGCCATCCTCGGAATCGGGGTGCTGGAAGTTATCCTCCTCGTCGGTCCGGCCTTTGCCGTCGGGGCGAAGCGCAGCGCCCGGAACCTTGCGCTCATCGCGGCAGCAGGCGGTTCGCCCCGGGACTTGCGCCGGATCGTTCTCGCCTCCGGGGTCTTCGCGGGGTGCGCGGCGGCTGCCGCGGGGATTGCTGTCGGCGCGGTTGCCCTCTTGGTCTGGTTCGCCTTCGCCGCACGCTCCATTCAGCCGCCGGCGAACCTTGTGTTCCCCGTGATCTGGCCCCTCGCCGCCGGTACTTTTGCCCTCGTGCTCGGAGCTATCGCCGCGTGGATTCCGGCGAATCACGCCGCCAGGACCGACGTGGCGTCCGTGCTCGCCGGTCGACGAATTGGCGCGACGAGGAAGCGATCGTTCCCCTGGCTGGGGCTGGGTATCGCGGGTGCGGGAGTGCTTGCCAGTCTGGTCGCCGCCGTCACCCGATCCGCAGCGCTGCTGGGAGTCGGGGGAGTGACGACGCTCCTGGGAATCGTCATCGCCTCCGGCGTGTTCATTGACCTCGCTGGACGATTCGCTCCCAGGGCGCGGTTCGTGATGCGTTTCGCTCTGCGTGATGCGGCCCGCCACCGCAGCAGAACTGCACCGGCCCTGGCCGCCGTCCTTGCCGCGGTCGCGGTCGCGACCGGCGGACTCATCGTGAGCACCACCGAAGGGGAAGCGAAAGCGGCGCTGTGGGCGCCGATTGCAGCCGAGGGTACTGGGCTGATGTACAATTTCGGCCCCGGAGACTTCGATGATGTGTTCCTCGATGCTGCGGAGGTCATCACGGCGCGGCTCCCTGACGCCGAACTCACCCAGGTGAACCTCCTCACGGGCAGAAACGAGAACGAATGGTGGAACATCGATCCGGTGGCCGCTCCCGATACCGAGGACTCCGAGGACTCCGAGGAACTCGACGGCTCGCTGGGGCCCAGCCCGGCGATGTCGGGGCTGAATTGGGGTGCAGGCGGGCGGATCGTCGACGACGGCACGATGATCTCGGACACGGGGCTTGAGGGAGCGCGCGAGGCGGCCCGTGCGCTTGCCGAGGGGAAGGTCCTAGTCTCCTCCCCGGCGGACATCTGGCCCGACGGTGCTGCCCGAATCGCTCTCGACGGCGGCACGGGGCAAACGGTGGGCGAAGAGCTCGCGGTCGAGGCGCATCTAGTGGACTGGTCTCACCCGGAGTACGCACTCGTGCTTCCCCCTGAGGTGGCGAAAAGTGTTTCCGCCGTGGCTCTCGGCGAGGACGGCGAGGAGCGGCTACACGTGCACACCGCCGGGGCGTTGGTCACCGGCGCTGACCTCGATCAGCAGACCCAGGACGAGCTCAACGCAAAGCTATCGGAGATCGCCGACAACCTCTCCCTCGAAGTGGAGGGGAGGATGTATGGAACTGACGCGGAACCTCAGGTCGCGACCCTGATTGTCGGCGCCACCGTGGTTGTCGCGTTGCTGGCCACGATGCTCAGCATCGGATTGGCGATGGCGGAGTCCCGGGCCGATCTCGCGACCGTTTCCGCCGTCGGGGCTGGTCCGAACATTCGACGGCGGATCGTCGCCGCCCAAGCAGGAGTGATAGCGGTGCTGGGAACCGGATGCGGGCTCCTCGCGGGGTTCATGCTCGGATACGTCTTGGCCAACTGGCAGTCGATCGCCTACGGGCCGAACTGGACTCTCGCCGTACCATGGGTGCCGATTGCCAGCATGGCAGCGGGAATCCCGCTGCTCGCACTCATCGCCGGGTGGCTGTTCGCGCCGTCAAAACTCCCCTTACGGAACCGCGCTGCGGAGTAACCGGGCGAACGCCGACGCGGGGCGGGATCGACCGTGAGGATGGGAACCGATCCAAGCATCGCTTGTGCGGCGAGCATCCGGTCAAAAGGGTCCCGATGGGGGCCAGTCACGGTTGTCGACGAGGAGCGCGTGATCTTCAGCGATCGGCAATCGTTTCACACCCAGGTGATCAAGATGAGCGCGATAGCCTGCGACGAGCGCGTCAGCCCCGGGAAGTCTTCCCAGTCGCGCTTTCGTCGTAATCTCCCACGCGCAGGCCGATGACACGAGGAGGGTCTGCTGGACGTCCGCGATCTTCGGCCGGGCCCGAGGCTCAAGATGCTCCGGCTCCGTGAGTGCCCGCAGAAGGGTAAGGGTGTCTAGGAAGTAGGCCACGACCGGGCCTCCCAGGCGGACAGCTCCTCCTCCGGAAGCGGATCGTCGAAGGACACCGGGATCTGGTTATCCACAAGGCCGGGTTGCCGCTGCCCGCCCGCTGCTAGCGAACCGACGAGAGCGACGTCAGTTTCCCCCGCGCGATAATTGTGGTCAGCATGCACATGCGGGTCACGGTCCCCACGGGGAGCGAGACCCCCATATGGTGGGGGGAGGAATGACCCGGCCGAGAACTGGAGCACGAGATGACCCCTTCGATCGATCCCGTCACCACCCCCGCCTGGAAGCGGCTGGCCGAGCACGCGGGGCGCTTCGTCCCAGATCTGCGCACGTGGTTCGCCACCGACCCCGGGCGGGTCGTCAACAACATCCACGAGGCGGGCGACCTGTGGATCGACCTGTCGAAGAACCTCCTGCGCCCCAAAACGCTCACGCTCCTGCTCGACCTCGCCGACGAGACCCGCGTGTTGCAACGCCGCGACGCGATGTTCGCCGGTCGGCACATCAACACCACCGAGGACCGCGCGGTGCTGCACACCGCCCTGCGCCGCCCCGCCGACCCCGATGGCGAGCCGTTCGTCGTCGACGGGCAGGACATCGACGCCGACGTCCACGAGGTGCTCGAGCGGATGTACGCGTTCGCCGAGAAGGTGCGCTCCGGCGAATGGGTCGGGGTGAGCGGCAAACGGGTCGAAACGGTCGTGAACATCGGCATCGGCGGTTCCGACCTCGGGCCCGTCATGGCCTACGAAGCGCTGCGGCCGTACGTGCAGGCCGGGCTCGAGGCGCGGTTCATCTCCAACATCGATCCCACCGACCTCGCCGAGACCGTCGGCGATCTCGACCCCGAGACCACGCTGTTCATCGTCGCCTCGAAGACCTTCGGCACCCTCGAGACCCTCACCAACGCCCGCCTCGCCCGCGAGTGGCTGTGGGAGCGCCTGGGCGCTTCCGGGGTGATTTCCGACGACGACGATGCCGCCCGGGAGCGTGCCGTCGCCAAACATTTCGTCGCCGTCTCAACGGCCCTGGACCGGGTTGCCGATTTCGGGATCGACCCGGAGAACGCCTTCGGGTTCTGGGACTGGGTGGGCGGGCGCTACTCGGTCGATTCCGCGATCGGGCTCAGCCTCGCGATCACGATCGGGCCGGAGAACTTCGCGGACTTCCTCGCCGGGTTCGCGCGCATGGACGAACACTTCGCCACCGCCGACCCCACCCACAACGCCCCGCTCATCATGGGCCTGTTGAACGTGTGGTACGTCAATTTCCTCGGCGCCCACACCCACGCGGTGCTCCCGTACTCGCAGTACCTGCACCGGTTCCCCGCCTACCTGCA
>JAJYRV010000035.1 GCA_021793935.1 Actinomycetes bacterium
CACGCGGACGTGCGAATTCACGCGACGGACAAGGTGCTCATCACCGTCGATGAGGCGAAGGAATTGATCGAGGAGGCGCACCGGGCACCTGCGGTCGGGCCCTGGCGGGTGATCATCATCGAAGACGCCGATCGCATCGCTGAACGCACGTCCAACGTGCTGCTGAAAGCGATCGAAGAGCCGCCGGAACGCACCGTGTGGGTCCTGTGCGCCCCCAGTGCCCACGACATGCTTCCCACCATCCGCTCCCGGTGCCGGCAGGTGAACCTGCGAATGCCCCCCGCCCGGGCGGTGGCCGACCTGCTCGTGAGCGACGGCGTCTCCCCGGAACTCGCGCTCGAGGTCGCCCACGCCTCCCAAAGTCACATCGGAGTTGCCCGGCACCTCGCGACGGATGAGGAAGCCCGCGAGTACCGCAACCTCGTGCTGGGAATCCCCCAGCGACTGCGTTCGGTGGGAGAGGCCGTCCACCTCGCCGGCGAACTTGATGCGGCGGCCAAGGAACGCAGCAAATCGGCTACGGAAGAACGTGACGCCGAGGAACGGGCGAAGCTGTTGCGTGAGAGCGGCCTCGAGCCCGGAAGGCCGGTCCCGGCGGCGTTGCGTTCGCAGGTGCGGGCGCTAGAAGAGGAGCAGAAGCGGCGCGCTCGGCGCGCCACTCTCGACACGATCGACCGCGCCCTCGTCGACCTCCTTTCGTTCTACCGGGACGTGCTGACCGTGCAGTTGGGCAGCGACGTCGACCTCATCAACACCACGCGGGCGGAGGCCGTCAGGGAGATCGCCGCCGCGACGACGCAGGAGGCCTCGCTGCGGGCGATGGAAGCGATCACCCATTCCCGGGAACGGTTCGCAGAATTCACCTCGATCGCGCCGCTACTGGCACTGGAGGCGCTCTTCATCCAGCTCCGGCACGTAGGATGACTCCCGTGTCCAAACGTCGCTCAACCCCCTCGCGCCCGGCCCTTGCCGTGATCCTCGCCGGTGTGCTCCTCGCGCTGACCGCCTGCTCCCTTCCCGCACCGATGCTTCAACAGACGGACGGGGCCGGCGGCCCAGCCCCCGTGGCGGGTCTCGAGGAATACTACGAACAGACGGTCCAATGGGACTCCTGCGGGCAAGACTTCGAGTGCGGCGCGGTCACCGTGCCCATCGACTATGACGACCCGGGCGCGGGGACGATCGACATCCAGCTCAAGAAGTACGGACTTTCCTCCGCCGAGGGGATGATCCTCATCAACCCGGGCGGTCCGGGCGCCTCCGGAATCGAAACCGTGGAAGTCGCCCCGCACATATTCACCTCCGAGCTTCGCGAACAGCGCGAGATCGTCGGATTCGACCCCCGCGGGGTGGGGGAGTCGGCGCCCATCTCGTGCTTCGACGACGAACAGCTCGACGAGTGGTATACGACCCTGTACGACGTCGAGACGGAAGCGGGCTGGCAGGACTACCTGGACGCCGTCACCGAATATGTCACCGCCTGCGAAACGAATAATCCCGAGACCATCGGCCACGTCGACACCGTGAGCGCTGCTCGAGACATGGATGTCATCCGCGCGGCACTGGATATCGACCTTCTCGACTATCTCGGGTTCTCCTACGGAACTAAACTCGGCGCGACCTACGCCGACCTGTTCGGCGCGAATGTGGGCAGATTCGTTCTCGACGGCGCCGTCGACCTCACCCTGACGAACGAAGAGCTCGGATTCGGGCAGGCCGAAGGCTTCGAGCGCGCGTACCGAGTATTTCTCGATGACTGCTTGACGGGACCGGACTGCCCCTTCGTCGGCACGGTTGATGAGGCGTATGAGGACACCCTGCAGCTCGTTGACGAGCTCAGCGAACGCCCGATGGATTCGGGTGATCCGGATCGGCCGGTTACGGACGGCGACCTGCTGAACGCCATCATCCTCACCATGTACTCCACCGACAACTGGCCGCTGCTGAGCGGAGCACTTTCGGCGCTGCGTAGCGGGGACGGATCGCAGGTGAAGTTCCTTTCCGATTACGCGCTCGAACGCGACGAGGATGGGCACTACGAGACCGGCGATGGCGCCCAGGTCGCGATCAACTGCCTCGACCATCCCAGCGACGACGAGATCGACTATGACGAGGTGACGGCGGAAGCAGCCGAACTGGAAGAAATTTCGCCGCTGTTCGGCCCCGCGCTCGGCTACGGCGAGGTCGCGTGCGCGAAGTTCCCCATCAAGACGGATTTCGGGCCTCGCGCGATCGACGCGCCGGAGGCACCGACGATGGTCGTCATCGGAACCACCGGCGACCCGGCCACCCCGTACGAATGGTCCGAGGCGATGGCGAGCCAACTTGCGGACGCGGTGCTGCTCACCTGGGACGGCGAGGGCCACACCGCCTACGGCAACGGCTCCTGCATCGACGAAGCCGTGGACGAGTACTTCATCAACGGCATCCTGCCCGAGGACGGCTTGCGCTGCTGACGGTTGCTGAGAGGCGACCGATTGGGAACTCGCAAATGAGGGCCCGCAAAAATGAGAGGCAGACCTCACCGGTTTCGGTTTGGTTCCCGGCCCGGTGCCCAGTAAAGTAGGTGCAGCAACCGGCCCGGCGCTGGTGCGCCGCCTTAGCTCAGTCGGCAGAGCGTCTCACTCGTAATGAGAAGGTCGTGAGTTCGATTCTCACAGGCGGCTCAACGAAAAGGCGATCTGGTCGCTACCGTAAATAGCCATTTGGTGAGCCATCTCGATACCCAATCGGATACCCATCTCAAGGCGGAGGTGCTTTCGGGGTGGGCGTTCGATCAGATCGGGAGGCAGGGCCAAGTGGAGTTGATACGCCAAGGGTCCCGCCGCTCGCAGGTGTGCTGCGCTTAAGGGCTATAGTGTCGGGCTAGAGTCTGATGCCAAGCGACACCCTAAGGTGATTAAAGTTGCAGTATTCTGTTGATTTCGCAGAAGTCAACCTTGCCGGGCAGCTACTTGATCGACAAGCACGCCACCTAGAACAGTTTCGAAAATATGGTGACGAACAATTTCGGATCGACGCGTCCGAGTTCGGGCTAATTCTAGGAGTCCTCTATCCGATCAATGAGGCTGTCGTCGCACTTGCCGGAGTCGCCACGGAGGGGTTCAAACGGGCAACTTCGGCGACGGCGCAGCTCACCAACGAGACGCTGGACGCTTATCTCCAGACCGATGAGCAGGCTCACGCGCAGTTTAACCAAATTATGATGGCTCTCGGGGGGAGCGCCACGAAGTACGACGATCCCCGTGACTCGTTCACTGAACTAGGGGCCGCTGAAAGCCAAGCGGGGAGCGATTATGGAGTCGAAGCGAAGTCGGCGCTTCCCTTCGAGAACACGGTTCCTGCTCTTGAGGACATTAAAGAAGCGACCGCCTCGTTGGTCACAACTACCTATGACGAGGTCGTCGAGCGCGCAACGACCTACACTTCGCGAGCAGGCGTAAGTGAACGCACCGATCCTGCTAGCTATCTCGTTGTTACTGACCCCGGCGACGATCCGGGAGGCGAACTCCGAGCAAAGGCAGGTGTCATCCTAGGGGGTCTTGACTGGGTCGCTCACAAGGTGGTCGGTAAGAGCATTCTCGAGGAGTACGTGTATAAGCCCTTCGGCGGGAATTGGCACGCGATCGACCGAACTTCCTCCGCGTGGGGGCACGGAGCTCGTTTCCACCTCGAACTCGCGGCAAACTTTGCTGGGCTTCCGACTCAACTCCAGAGCTGGACCGGAATCGCTTCGGGCGCGTTTCAGGTTTCGATGGCAGCATTTGCAGCCGCTTCATTTCGGCTCAACCTCGCCTATGAGGCGGTGTCGGGCTATGTGTCCATCATCGGGACGATCTCGAAACTCGTGTGCTCAGAGATTGCAAAGAAACTACGTGAAATCTCCCACGATTTGACAGCGCTAGCAATCATGGCGGCTGTTCCCGTTGTCGGATGGGCAGGCGCGCTCATCAAGGGCGTCAAGACGGTCGACAGGATCATCAAGACGCTTGACCTGATCGTCAATCTCATCAATTTGCTCCTTGAGGCGATCGCCGAGTTTATCGAAGGTAAGGAGCGGGTTGTGCAGGCTTCACTCCTCATCGAAGACCTCGTCAATAACTTCGCAAACAGAGCGGTCGCCGCCCAATGAGCCCAGCATCAAGGCTAGAAGAAATCCTCGAAGAGCTGCAGCGCATCGGGGCCGAATCGGACCGCGAAGACATCGAAAACGAACACCGGGCCTTTGAAGAGGAATTGGCGAAGCAAAACCGCTCGGGCGAGCGAGGGCCCGACTGGGTGAAGCTCCAGCAGCGAATCGATCTTCATCAAACGACGTTCAGCGCCATCCTGAGCGGGGAAGATACCAGCCCCGAGGCGCGCCGCGTCACGGCGTACGCCCAACGAAACCTCTCCGCTCTCCGCGATGAGATGGTTGAGGAGTCCGAGCGCGACGAAGAGGCTACGAATCCCATCATGGAGACGACGGAACTACTCGAAGAGATTGATCGCAAAGTAAGCGAGATTCAGGCACGTTTCGGCTCCTTATAGAGAGGTGGTTTTATGCTGACGGTTGAGATCAGTGCGATGTCCCAGACGCTCGAAGCCTTGCGCGCCAACTACGAGAAGATGGGGGAGACCCTCGCCACTCTTGAGGGTGCTGTTAACGGGCTCATCGGTTCATGGTCCGGTTCCGCACAGGAAGCCTATGCAACGGCGCAGCGTGAATGGGCAGGACAAATGAAGACTCTCCATCAGACGCTCTCCGACGTCCAATCCGCATTGCAGTCAGCCACCGCTGCTTATGAAACAGCTGAGCGTCAAGTAGAAAGCCTGTGGCAAACCTGACCGGACCCTTCTTCGAGCGCAGCTGGCGAGAACAGGAACGAAGGGACTCTCTGATTCCAGCTCATGCATCCTAGAAGGAGCCGTGAAGAGAGAGGCTGGTTGACCTTGGTACTGTTCGCTTGGAACAGAGAATAAAGGCGGTGCCGTGAGAAGACGGAAAATGGGCATCCTGCGACCGGGTCGATCCATTATTTGCTCGGGTAGCCCCGAGGAGAATGCGCAAACGATCGCCGGCGTATTCGAAGATGCTGGTTTCAAACGGGTCACCGGCGCAGGAGAATTCCCCATCGACCTCAAGGCAGGCTCGAAGCTCCTCGATTTTGCCGCCGAGCATGAAGTTTTCGGCGTTCTCGCGTTGATCCCCCGCATCGGTCGACGCGTCACACCAGTGAGAGTGGCTATTCACCACGTTGAGACCCATGATGAGGGAGCGGAGTTCTGGGTAGAACTGTATTACGAGGGGGCGAACGGGGTTGGTGCTCGGAAGCGCTTCCTAGATGTCCTTGATGCGGCGGTCGAAGTTCTGCAGGAACGTGGCGAGTTGCGATTCATCGGCGAAATCGACGAGGGGTTCGGGCGAAAGACGTGGAGCGAGTGAGGAGACTAGCTCCCAGAAGCGCGCCGTTGGTGAGGCAACAGGAGTGGCTACGTGGTCTGCGCAGGGGTGAGCCGTGAGCCTCCGCAAAGTTCTCATGGCGGTGCCGGGCCGCACCCTCCGCTGCACGGGCGACCCGCTGGAAAACGCGCACATTATCGCGGCGGCCTTCCGCGCCGACGGGTACAAAGACGCCTCCCCGCCAGACGAGTTCCCCCTCCGGTTGACGTCGGGTTCACATGCGCTGGAAGTGCTCGGGTTGAGTAATGAATTCTTCTTCCCGTTGTTGGCCATCCCCGGTTTGCGGAAGCGGGTAATTCCTACCGAGGTGAGGATCCAGCATCTCGGGGAGGACGCCGAGGCGGTGGAGCTCCGGGTCGAGACTCGCGCGCGGGGCGGCAGCGCAGGGGCATTCACCCCGAAGCGCTTCGAAGATTTGCTCGGAAACGCTCTGAGGGAGCTGCGCGCGCAGGGCCGGCTCCTGCGCGTCGGCGACCTCACTGACTCCGCTCGAAGAGAGCACTAACGCCGACACTATAGAAAACCCGGGTCGTACGTGCCATGCTCAAGGCATGGCACCACTGTCCTACCACTTGCACGGCACCGCCGAGAGCCCAGTTCTTGTGCTCCTGCACGCCTACCCGCTGGATTCGCGGATGTGGGACGGCGTGATCTCCCACCTGCATGCCGAGGACCCCGAGCTGCCGATCCTCACCGTCGATGCGCCGGGGTTCGGCGACTCCCCCGAGGGGCCGGAAGTTGCCAAACAGGTTGACGGCGAGGAGGAGCCTTCCCTCGACACGTTCGCCAAGGCTCTGGACGCCACGCTCAGCGAGCTGCAGATCGACGAGATCGTGCTCGCCGGCCTCTCCTTGGGCGGCTACGTCGCCCTCGCATACGCAGAAGCCTACCCGGAACGAATCGGCGGGCTCGGGCTGCTGGATACGAAAGCCGAAGCAGACGAAGAACCTGCCCGCAAGGTTCGGCTCACAACCGCCGCGAAGGTGCTGACCGACGGAACGTCGGCGATCGAGGGCTCGCTCAACACCGTTCTTGGGGCCACGACGCTCGCCCAACGCCCCGACGTCGTGGAAGAGGTCCGGAAAGAAATCCTCGCCGCTCCACCTGCCGCGGTGGCGTGGATCCAAAAGGCGATGGCCGCCCGACCGAGCCGGCTCGACGTGCTCGAACGTCTGCACGTGCCCGCGGTGGTTCTGCGCGGCGATGAGGACTCCCTTAGCTCCGCGCAGTCCGCCGATGCCATGGCAACCGCGTTGAGGGTCGCGGCACCCCGCTTGGGTGGCATCGGCGTCGTTACCCTTCCAGGCGTAGGCCACATGAGCGCGAACGAAGCTCCCGAACTGGTGGCCGGGGCCCTGGCTGACCTCT
Organism: Actinomycetes bacterium; assembly: GCA_021793935.1. The sequence continues at coordinate 6,812 of JAJYRV010000035.1, forward strand.
ACGCCCGTGTCGCCGCGTCGTAGCAACCCCTTCCCAAATAACGCCGCCAGAACGTAGCGTCAGGGGATGGACGCAACAAGTTTGATCACGCGTGAAAGTGACCGGCTCGCTTCGGTCCTCGCCTCGCTCGACCCCACCACGCCCTGCCCGAGCTGCCCCGGCTGGACCGCCCGCGATCTCATCGCTCATCTCACCCAGGTCCACCATTTCTGGGCGACCGTGCTGGCGGAGGACATCCGCTCCGATGAGGACGCCTCGCGCGTCGAGGACAGTCCGCCGGAGCTTCCCGAATCGATTGACGAGATCCTGCCCGTACGCGCCGCCGCGACCCGCGCGCTCACCGCGGCGCTCGACCACCTTGGCGACGCGGAACCGCGCTGGAGCTGGTGGCCCGCGGATCAGACGGTTGGGTTCACGCGGAGGATGCAGGTGTGTGAAGCGGTGATGCACCGGGTTGATGCCGAGCTCGCCGCGGGGCTCGATCCGAGCCCGATCGACAGGGAGGTCGCCGCACACTGCCTGAGCCATTGCGTTGACGTGATGTGGGGATGGTTGCCCGGCGGGGCGTCCCACACCTCCCGCGGGATCGCCCGAATCGAGTCCGACGGCCAGGAGTGGTTCATCGACGTCGGCGACTACCCGGACTCGAGCGGCGCCCCCGTCCCACGGGCTGAGCGGGCGGCCGAAGGCGCAGAACCGACCGTGGAGATCGCGGGTGATCTCGAGGAATTGGCGCGCTGGGCGTGGGGTCGCGGCGGCCAGGTGATGATCACCGGCGACAACACGGGAGTCGCGGCGATGGAGCGACTCATCGCCGCGGGAATTCAGTAGCCTCGCTGCGCGGCGCGGCCGCCGTCGACCTGCCCGGCAGGTGAGCAGATGCGCATTCACCGGTAACAGCGGGTAGGTTAGAAGCCGTGGCGCTCGCACTTTCACCTTCGCTCCTCGACGACCTTCGTGACGCAAATTCCGGCGAGGTGGATGCCACGCCTCGCCGCAGGGCCGAGTACTCCACCGACGCCTCGAACTACCGGCTGTTGCCGCAGGTCGTCGTCTTCCCCCGCACTCGTGGTGACGTCGTTTCGATTCTGGACGTCGCCCGCTCCCACTGCGTACCCATCACCAGCCGGGGCGGGGGGACCTCGATCGCGGGCAACTCCATCGGGGAGGGGATCGTCATCGACTTCTCCCGGCACCTGAACGCGATCCTGGAGTTCGACCCGGTCAACCGGGTCGCCCGGGTGGAGCCGGGCGTCGTGATGAGCGATCTGCAGGCACTCGCCGCGCCGCACGGGCTGCGGTTCGGCCCCGATCCGTCCACGCAGAACCGGGCCACCTTCGGGGGGATGATCGGCAATAATGCCTGCGGCCCGCGCGCCGTCGCGTATGGGCGCACCGCGGATAACACCGTCTCCCTGGAGGTCATCGACGGGCAGGGCCGGGAATTCACGGCCGGCACGGGCCTCGCCCCCGTCGCGGGCCTGGACGACCTCGTGCAGGCGAGCCTGGCCACGATCCGCACGGAATTCGGCCGCTTCTCCCGGCAGGTATCCGGCTACTCGCTCGAGCACCTGCTACCGGAGAACAAGAAGGACCTCGCGAAGTTCCTCGTCGGCTCCGAGGGCACGCTCGTGACCGTCACAGAGGCGACCCTTGCCTTGGTGGAGACGCCCAGTTCCCCCACGCTGGTCGTGCTGGGCTATCCCACGATGGCCGAGGCCGCCGATGCCGTTCCCGCGATGCTCAAACACCGCCCCGTCGCGATCGAAGGTTTCGACGCGCAACTCGTTGCGGCCGTACGGGCGCAGGGCGCAAGCGCCATCCCCGAACTTCCTGACGGCGCTGGGTGGCTATTCGTGGAAGTCGCCGGGGAAACTGAGGCCGCCGCCCACGTGCGCGCCCGGGAGCTTGCGGCCGACGCCGGAACGACCGCGGTGCGGATCATTCCTGCCGGCCCAGAAGCAGCTGCGCTCTGGCGGATCCGTGCCGACGGCGCGGGGCTCGCCGGGCGAACCGCCGATGGCAACCAGGCCTGGCCGGGCTGGGAGGACGCCGCTGTTCCACCGGAGGCGTTGGGCGCGTACCTGCGGGAACTCGAGGATCTCATGGCCTCCTACCGAGTCACGGGAATGCCCTATGGCCACTTCGGGGATGGGTGTATCCACCTACGGATCGACTTCCCCCTCGGCGCGGGCGAGACGGCCTACGGGCCCGAGGTGTTCCGCGAGTTCATGTTCGACGCGGGCCGGCTCGTCGCGAAGTACGGCGGCTCGGCCTCCGGCGAACACGGTGACGGCCGCGCGCGCTCGGAACTCCTGCCGCTCCAGTACTCCCCGGAAGCGATCGAGATCTTCGCCGGGCTCAAACACCTCTTTGATCCGCGGAATCTCCTCAACCCGGGAGTGTTGGTCGAACCGGATCCGCTTGATGCCCACCTGCGCCGGCCGCGCGCCTTACCCATTCGTCCCGTGGGCGGGTTCTCGTTCCGCCACGATGACGGCGATTTCACCGGTGCCGTCCACCGGTGCGTCGGCGTGGGCAAATGCCGAGCGGACAACAGCTCCGCTGGCGGGTTCATGTGCCCCTCCTATCAGGCGACGAAAGACGAGAAAGACACCACCCGCGGGCGGGCCCGGATCTTGCAGGAGGTCACCTCCGGCGACCTGCACTGGAGCGATCCGGCCGTAGCGGATTCTCTCGATCTGTGCCTGAGTTGCAAGGCGTGCTCAACCGACTGCCCCGCCGGTGTGGACATGGCCCAGTACAAATCCGAAGTCCTCTATCGCAAACACAAGGGGAAACTCCGTCCGATCTCGCACTATTCGCTCGGATGGTTACCCCGCTGGGGCAAAGCGCTCACCGCGATCCCCGGCGTGGCCGCTCTCGCCAACGCCGCGCTGCGGTTCCGACCGCTCGCGCGCCTGGTGCTCGCCGGCGGCGGCATGGACACCCGCCGCCACATGGTCGCCTTCAACCACTCGCCCTTCCACCGCTGGGCCCGCACCCGCGCACGTATCGCTACGGCCAGCGAGATCGCCGGCTCAGGCGGGCTCGCTAGGTCGGGCGCGGCGGCGCCGGCGGGCACGGTTCCGGCCGGGACGACGATCGTGCTGTGGGCAGATCCGTTCTCTGAGTACCTCGATGATTCCGGTGCCCGAGCCACGCTCGAGGTGCTCGAAGCGGCGGGGTTTGACGTCGTCCTGCCGCCGGTGCAGGTCTCGGCGGCGCTCACCTGGATCAGCACCGGCCAGCTCGACATCGCCAAACGAGAACTTCGCAAGACCCTCGACGTGCTCGCGCCTTATGCCGCCGCGGGAATCCCGATCATCGGGGTGGAGCCGAGCGAGATCGCCGCGATCCGCTCCGACCTCGTCGACCTCCTCGGGCAGGACTCCCGGGCGGGCGAGCTCGCCAGCGGCGTGTTCACGCTCGCGGAGGTACTCACGGGCGAGGCCGCTCGGTCGGCGAACCTACGCGGTCCTGGCGGTGAGTGCGCTGTGCCCCCCGACTTTCCCGTGCCTGACCTTCACGGCCGCACCGTCATCGTGCAACCGCACTGCCACCAGTACTCGGTGATGGGGTACGCCGCCGATCGGGCACTGATCAAACGCACGGGAGCCGACGTCGTCGAACTCGCGGGCTGTTGCGGGATGGCGGGCAACTTCGGAATGGAAAAGGGCCATTACGAGGTGAGCGTCGCCGTCGCCGAAACCGCGTTGCTCCCGAGCCTGCGCGAAGCGCCGGAAGGGGCGATCTTCCTCGCCGACGGCTACTCCTGCCGCACCCAAGCAGACGACCTCGCCGGCGTGCAGGGCCTCACCCTCGCCGAGCTTCTTCGCGGTGATGCCCGCGAGGCGTAAGGCGACATGTGGCCCGTGCCCGAAGCGGCCGAGCCTCCGAGGGTTCGCGACGACCGGAGGGAGCGCCAGGCACTAGCGCGACCGGCGGGTGCGACTCTCGCCGATTCCGGTGGGGGAGCGGGTGAGGGATGCGTCGTTGCCGCTGAACGAATGTTCGCCGATGAACCGGTACCGGGCGAGCCATTCGCGGATCTCTTGATACGCCCGGGCCCGCACCCCGGGCTCGGAAAGCAGGACGTCGTGTACCGCCCCGCGCACCTTGATGATTTCGAAGTTGGTTCCCAGTAACGGAACCCGCCGCCAGGTCCTGCGTACGTCGGTGACGATGTCGAGGTGTCGCATCTCCTCTCGCCACCGGGTGCTGATGAGGGAGGCGTGGGAGGTGATCGTCAGCGTAGGAAGGGTGAGGCCCAAACCTTGGGAGAGCTCGTTCTGGGCCCGCAAGATGGCGCGAGCCCAGCCCGGGCGCGAGGGCGCGCGGGGGTCGGGGCGCCATTCGTCGTTGATCCGCCACTCGCCACCGAAGTCTGCGCTGATGACCTGCTCGTACAACCGCGGGGAGGGGATGGGCACCATTGCGCGCGGGGCGATCCACCCCCACACCTCCGCGGCGGGTGTCAGCAGTGCCCGTGCCGCGGGGGAGTGGGGAAGATCCAACCACGGGGCGTTGAGAATCAACCCTTCACTCGCGCGCTCCCGCGCCCATAATGCGGCGGTGAGACCACCCTGTGAGTGCGCGAGGATCACGAGGGGAAGCTCGGGATGCTCCGCCCGGATAAAAGCGGCGGCCGCATCGAGGTCGGGAAAATATTCACGCAGGTCGGCCACGTATCCCGGAACCTGATGCGGGCGCAGGCTCCGGCCAGAGCCGTGCATGTCGAGGGCGTAGAACTCCGCGCCGACGGCGGTGAAGAACTCCGCCATCTCGCGGTTGAAGAAATAGTCCGTCCACCCGTGCACGTACAGCACAGCAACGGACGCCGGCGCCCGGTCCCCCGGCGCATCGTGAACGAGGGTTGCCACAGCGGGCTGCGTGGGCACCTGCGCAAGCGGTAGCGCCCGGGCACGCAAATCTCCCCCAAGAAAGTCCGGGGTCCAGGAGTCTTGGGGGAGATCAGGGTGATATGTGCGCAACATTATGTGGGAACTGGCAGTGGCGGCGCCGGGGCCGCGTCGGTCC
>JAJYRV010000036.1 GCA_021793935.1 Actinomycetes bacterium
GTTCCACTCCTACCCCCACCAACTCTCCGGGGGCCAGCGACAGCGGGCGATGATCGCCCAGTCGCTCTCCTGCGACCCGAAACTGCTCGTCGCCGACGAACCGACGACGGCGTTGGACGTCACGGTCCAGGCAGAGATCCTGAAACTCATGCGTGACCTGCGCAACCGGATCGATTCCGGGATCGTGCTCATCACCCACGACATGGGTGTGGTCGCGGACATGGCCGACCGCATCATCGTCATGCGCAACGGGCGCATCGTTGAACGCGGCAACGCCCACGAGATCTTCAACAACCCGCAGCACGAATACACCCAGGAACTCCTCGCCGCGGTGCCGCACCTCGGTTCGAAATCCGTGGAGGTGCGCGAGCCCGCACAAGAACCGGAGGCGCCGGCCCCCGCCGATGCGGCCCCGCCGATCATGCGCGCCGAGAACATGGTGCTCGAATACCCCAAACGGGGGCGCACCCCGGCCTTCCGCGCCGTCAAAGATTTCACCCTCGAGATCGCTCCGGGAGAGGTCGTCGGGCTCGTCGGTGAATCGGGTTCGGGGAAAACCACCGTCGGCCGCGCCGTCGTGGGTCTGCTCCCCGTGCATTCGGGGGCCCTGGAGGTCGCCGGTGTGAATATGGTCGGCGCGAAGAACAAGGACCTCAAACCGCTGCGCTCCAAAGTCGGCATCGTGTTCCAGGACCCGGGGTCCTCCCTCAACCCTCGCCTCCCGATCGGGGAATCGATCGGGGAACCGATGTATCTGCACCAGGGACTCACGGGCCGGGCCCTCTCCGCGCGCGTGGAGGAGCTCCTTGATCAGGTGGAGCTGCCCCGATCGATGCGCAACCGGTACCCGCACGAACTTTCCGGCGGGCAGCGCCAGCGCGTTGGTATCGCCCGCTCGCTCAGCCTGGAACCGCAACTGCTCGTCGCCGATGAGCCGACCTCCGCCCTGGACGTATCGGTTCAGGCCAGGGTCCTGGAGCTATTCGAAGAGCTCCAACAGGAACACGGGTTCGCGTGCCTGTTCATCTCGCACGACCTAGCCGTGGTGGAGATGCTCTCGGACCGGATCGCCGTCATGAGCGAGGGGGATCTCGTGGAGGTCGGAACCTCCGCCCAGATCGTGAGCAACCCGAAGGACCCCTACACCCAGCGGCTCATCGCGGCGGTCCCCGTGCCGGACCCCGACGAGCAAGAGCAGCGCCGCACGACCCGCGACCGGCTCCTGGCCGAAGCGGCCAAGTCCGCCCGCTGACCCGGGCGGTGCAACGCAGGTTACACCGCCCGGTGGTGCGAGGTGCCGTATCATTGACCGGGCGCGATTTTCTGCGCGCTCACGCGCGGGCGCAGCGAGCCCGCAGTGCCTTCACCCACGAACGGAACCTCGATGACTCAACGCGCTGACCTGCGCAACATTGCGATTATCGCCCATGTCGACCACGGCAAGACGACCATGGTCGATGCGATGCTGTGGGAATCCGGTGCGTTCGGGGAACACAAAGCCGTCGATGACCGCGCGATGGACTCCGGCGAACTGGAACGCGAGAAGGGCATCACCATCCTCGCGAAGAACACCGCGGTCGACTACCGCGGGCCCTCCGCGCCCAACGGGGTGACGATCAACGTTATCGACACCCCCGGCCACGCGGACTTCGGGGGCGAGGTCGAGCGTGGGCTTTCCATGGTCGACGGCGTGGTGCTCCTGGTCGACTCCTCCGAAGGGCCGCTGCCACAGACCCGGTTCGTGCTCGGGAAGGCGCTCGCGGCGAAGCTCCCGGTGATCCTCGTGGTCAACAAGGTGGACCGCCCGGACGCGCGGATCGAGGAAGTCGTGTCCGAAACCACCGACCTCCTGCTCGGCCTCGCCTCCGACATTGCGGAGGACGTGCCCGACCTCGACCTCGATGCGATCCTCAACCTTCCCGTCGTCTACGCCTCCGGAAAGGCACGCCGGGCCTCACTCACCCCGCCCGCCGATGGCGAACTGCCCGACGGTGAGGACCTCGAGGCGCTGTTCGCCACGATCCTCCAGCACATCCCCGCGCCGATCTACGAAGACGGCGCTCCGTTGCAGGCGCACGTGACGAACCTGGATGCCTCGCCCTTCCTCGGCCGCCTCGCGCTGCTGCGGATCCACAACGGCGCCCTCCGTAAGGGGGAGGTGGTCGCCCGCGTGAAGCTCGACGGCTCCATCCATCACGTGCGCATCACCGAGCTCCTGCGCACCGAAGCGCTCGAGCGGGTCCCCGCCGAGGAAGCCCACGCGGGGGATATCGTCGCGGTTGCCGGCATCGAAGACATCATGATCGGAGAGACGCTCACCGATGCGGACGACCCGCGACCCCTGCCGCCCATCACAGTGGACGAGCCGGCGATCTCCATGACGATCGGAGTGAACACTTCACCCATGGCAGGGCGGGAGAAGAACACCAAGGTCACCGCCCGGCAGGTCAAGGAGCGCCTCGAGCGCGAACTCATCGGGAACGTTTCGCTGCGGGTGCTTCCCACCGACCGGCCTGACGCGTGGGAGGTGCAGGGCCGAGGGGAGCTCGCGCTCGCGATCCTCGTGGAAGAGATGCGGCGGGAAGGGTTTGAACTCACCGTCGGCAAGCCCCAGGTGGTCACCCGCACGATTGACGGGAAGATCCACGAACCGATGGAGCGCCTCACCATCGACGTGCCGGAAGAGCACATGGGGGCAACCACCCAGCTGCTCGCCTCCCGTAAGGGCCGGATGGAGACGATGGCGAACCACGGTAGCGGTTGGGTGCGGATGGAGTTCTCCGTACCCGCCCGCGGCCTCATCGGGTTCCGCACCCGCTTCCTCACCGAGACCCGCGGCACCGGGATCGCTGCGGCGATCGCGGATGGATACGCGCCGTGGATGGGCCCGATCGAGTTGCGTGCCTCGGGGTCCCTCGTCGCCGACCGCCCCGGAGTGGCAACTCCATACGCGCTGCTGCACCTGCAGGACCGCGGTTCCTTCTTCATCGACCCCACCTCGGAGGTGTATGAGGGGCAAGTCATCGGTGAGAACACCCGCGGCGATGACATGGATGTCAACATTACCCGGGAGAAGAAACTCACGAACATGCGCGCGGCATCGGCGGACACGTTCGAACAGCTCACCCCGGCGCTGAAGCTCTCGTTGGAGGAATCGTTGGAGTTTGCTCGAGAAGATGAATGCGTGGAGGTCACCCCCTCCGCCGTGCGGATCCGAAAGGTCATCCTCGACAAGAACGAGCGAGGCAAGGCGGTGGCTCGCGCCAAGCGAGGGTAGCCTGAATCCAGGAGGCGAATGTGGCTGAACAGAAGGAAACTGCCCGACCCGTAGTGTTGGGGTTCTTCGCCCACCCCGACGACGAAACGCTCTCCGCGGGCGGAGTGCTCGCGCTCCTGTCTGGGAAGGCGGAGGTGCACATCCTCACCGCCACGCGCGGTGAGATGGGGGAGATCGTCGCCCCCGAGGGTGAACGCACCACTCCGGACCGCGCGCAATTGCCCCTCACCCGCAGCCGGGAGGTGGCCCAGGCCGCCGCGGAGCTCGGCGCCCGCTCACACGAGTTCCTCGACGGCGGCAACGGCCGATACGTGGATTCTGGGATGGCGTGGGAGGACGAGCGCCGCATCCGCGCCGTCCCCGACCCCACGGCGCCGGCCGACTCCTTCTCTCGCATCGACATCGACGACCCCGCCCAGGCGCTGGCGCAGCGGATCATCGCCCTGCGGCCGGCGCTGCTCCTCACCGAGGAGCCCGCGGGCGGGTACGGGCACCCGGACCACATCCGTTGCCACGACGTCGCGATGCGCGCGTTAGAAATCGCCGCCGAGTCCTGGCGGGTCCCGTTCGTTGCGTTCGCGGTCCAGCACGAGGGGCGGGTGCGGGCGGCGAACGCCGAGTTGGCCCGCGCCCGGGACCTCCCGCAGACCGATGAGTACGGACTTCCGCTGCACAGGCCTGACCTCGATGCGCCGCTGCGCACGGGCGTGCACGACGATCCCGACGTCATCTTCGATACCACTGCCGTCGCCGACCGGCTCACCGGGGCGATGCGTGCCCACCGCACCCAGGTCCATGCCGTCGAAACTCGAGCGGGGGAGGAGCTCGCGGGCTGGTATGCCCTGACGAACAACGATCTCAAGCCGATCCCCACGCACGCGGCGTTGCTCCTCGCCCCCGGCTGGGGAACCCGCGACGGCTTAGCGAGTTTCCTCGCCTCGCTCGGCGTGCCCAGCGCCGCCGAGCACCGGGGCCGGCCGGGCCGCTTCTACACGAGGTTCCTATACATCTTCGCCCTGCTCAGCGGCATCATCGTCGGCTTCGCCGGTTCCTTCACCCACCGGGCGAACCCGCCGTGGGGACTGATGATCGGGCTCGTCGCGGTGCTCGCGGGTGCGGTGATGAACCGCACGACCGGGTCGGCGAAGACGGCGTTCACCTACGCGGTCGGTCTGGTGGGGTCGGTCCTCCTCATCACCACGGTGCGCACCGGTGGCGACGTCGTCGTCGTCGAAGATGCCCTCGGACTGGGCTGGCTCGTGGGCATCTTCGTCGCCCTCTTCGTCGGCACACTCATCGGCGGCGGCGCGAGCAGCACCGCGAAGCGGACCCAGGTAGGAGGGGGAAATGCAGGAAATTAACGAAGACGACTTCCGCGCGATCATGAGCCGACTCGTTTCCGGGGTGAGCGTGGTAGCGGCGAAGTACCGCAACCTCGACCTCGCGATGACGGCGACCTCCCTCGTCTCCGTCTCGCTGCACCCGCCGACCGTGCTGTTCACCGTGCACGAAGACGCCCGCCTCGCCGATGCTGTTGAGAGCGACGCCCCGTGGGCGGTGAGCATTCTCGGCCCCGAGGGCCTGCCCGCCGCGGATTGGCTCGCCAGCCCGGGCCGCCCGGCGATCAACCAACTCTCCTCGGTGCCCCACGCTCCCGGCGATCTCACCGGCGCCGCGATCCTGGATACCGCCTCCGCCTGGATCGAATGCCGCACCTCGTGGGTGAAGGCCGCGGGCAGCCACCTCGTCGTCGTCGGGCGCGTCCTTGGGGGAGGCATCCGCCCCGGCGTCACGGGCGGCATCGTGCATGCCTACGGCCGCCTCGAAGAATTCGGAGCGAGTCGCGAAGTGTAGCCGAATTGTTGTGAAAGATCACCGCCTCATTACCGACGAAACCCCCTGCCGACCACTACGATGATGGGCGGATACGTATCTTCAAGGAGTAGGGGCGGTAGCTTTGGCGCAGGACAACGGCCGCGAAGACGCCGACAACGCCAACGGTGTGAACGGAAGCGAGGCTTCTCGTAGCGGCTCCTCGGACCTTCCTGAACACCTCCGTACGGAACCGATCCCGCTCATCGAGCCCCCCACCCCGGGCCCGGCATCCTCGTTGGGCGGGGAAACACATCAGGGCGGGGAAACACAGCCGGGCGACGACGACGCCGTGGAACCGGCCGCGCCCGCCCCGGAGCAGGAAACTTCCGCACCGGAAACTGCCCGGGAAACGGAAACGATCCAACGCGTCTCGATCAGCGAACGCGTGGTGAGCGAGCCGCCGTATGCAGCGGACCCCGCCCACGCGCCTGCCCCCAAGACGTACCCCCACGGCTCTCGCCCCGATGAAGGAGCCCCCGAGGTGAAGAACAGTAAAGGCAAGAAGACCGGACTCATCATCGCTGCATCGGTTCTCCTGCTCGCGCTCGCCTACGTCGGGGTCGCCTGGTTCTTCGCCGATCGCGTTCCCGCCGACACCACCGTTGCGGGAGTGGATGTCTCTGGGCTCACCCGTAGCGACGCCGTTGATCGACTCGCGACGGAGCTCGATGACGTGATCACCTCGGAGATCACCGTGACCCTGGGTGAGTCCGAGAGCGCGATCGACCCCGAGAGCGCGGGCCTCGACCTCGATATCGACGCCACGGTCGACCAACTCGTGGGGTTCTCCCTCGATCCTGCGTCCGTGTTCGGCCATCTCTTCGGCCGCGGGGATTACGAACCGGTGATCAACGCCGACACCAGCGCCCTGCGGCAGTCCCTCACCTCGATCGCCTCGGATCTCGATGTTGCCCCGGTCGAGGGGGAGGTCGCGATCGTCGATGGGGAGGTGGAGATCACTGAGCCGGAGGACGGAGTCTCCATCGACGTCGACGAAGCGCTTCCGCTCATCGTCGAAGATTGGCTGCAGGGTCCCCGTCCGATCGCGCTCCCGGAGGTGACTGTCGCCCCAACCATCGATGCGGACAAGATCGAACAGACGCAGAAGAACCTCGTCGATCCACTCCTGAGCGCAGGGGTGCCGCTAACGATCAACGACGAGGAAACAGAGATTCCCACCGAGGTCATTGCCGATGCCGCGAGCCTGCACCTCGTCGAAACCACCTACGAGGTGAGGATCGATCCGGAAATTATGGCGGACGCCGTCGCAGACCTGCTTCCCGAACTCGGCGAGAGCCCGAAGCCCGCAAAATTCGAGTTCAAGGACGGCAAGCCCCACATCGTCCCCTCCGTCACCGGTGCGGGGATCAACCCCGAGGAGCTCGCTGAGGTGGTCGCCGAGGCCGCGGTGAAGACCGGCGAGGAGCGCCAGGCGAAGATGGAGCTGGAAACTACCGAACCGGACTTCACCACCGAGGACGCGAAGGAACTGGGCGTCAAGGAGCGCATCTCCTCCTACTCCACCCCGGTGCCCTACGATCCGGTACGCACGAAGAACCTCGTCACCGGCGCGAAGAACCTCAACGGTATGCTCATCAAGCCGGGCGAAACCTTCTCCCTCATCGAAGCGTTCGGGCCGATCGACGCCGCGCACGGCTATGTACCCTCCGGAGTCGTCGTCAATGGATTCGAGAGCGAAGCGATGGGGGGAGGGCTCTCGCAGGTGTCCACCACGATGTTCAATGCCGCCTTCGAGGCGGGCATGGAGGACGTCACCCACACGCCCCACTCTCGCTATTTCTCGCGTTATCCCGAGGGCCGGGAGGCGACGTTGTACCTGCCGAACCTCGACATGAAGTGGCGTAACAACACTCCCTACGGAGTGCTCATCCGGGCGTGGATCGACGACGAAGCGCACGTCGAATTGTGGTCGACCAAGTATTGGGACACGAAGATCACCACCGGTCCCCGCACGAACATCACCGCGCCGAAGACCGTCTACAACTCCGCCCCGGACTGCATTCCCGAGCGTGGAGGCGCCTCCGGCTTCACCGTCACGGTGCAGCGGATCGTCTCCAAGGACGGTGTTCGCAACGACGAATACTCGCGTTCGTACTCGCACACCTATCAGCCGTGGAACAACGTCGTGTGTGGCTCGAAACCGGAAGAGGAGTCCGGCGATAGCGACGACTAGGGCTGCTCCCCACGCTCGTCCGCTTCGGCGGCCGGCGCCGGTCAGCCGCGCCGTGGGGGTGGGGGTGGCACCCGTTTGCCCACAACGATGAGATCGGCTGGTACGGTGATAAGCCCACGGCGGGTCTCGACATCCATACCATCCGCATCAATGCGACGGATGTAGCCCAGCGCGTCGGAAAACCCGCCCTCGACGCGATAACGCACGCTCACCCGTTGCCCGACTTCCCACTCCTGCCAGAACCTAGTAGCCATAGTGCGATACTAAAGGGAAGATTGTTTTTGAAGGAGGGGCATGACTTACATCATTGCTGAACCGTGTGTCGACGTGAAGGACAAGTCCTGCGTCGATGAGTGCCCGGTCGACTGCATCTATGAAGGGGAGCGGATGCTGTACATCCACCCCGACGAATGCGTCGACTGCGGTGCCTGCGAACCGGTGTGCCCGGTGGAGGCGATCTTCTACGAGGATGACGTGCCCGAACAATGGAGCATCTACTACGACGTCAACGTCGATTACTTCGACGACCTGGGATCCCCCGGAGGCGCGGCGAAGATGGGCATGATCGAGAAGGATCACGAGGTGGTCGCGGCCCTTCCCCCCATGGCCGACGACTGACGTGGGGTTCGCTCCGTTTGACGAGGATTACCCCTGGGATGCGCTGATCCCCTACCGCCAAACGGCGGCGGCGCACCCCGGCGGGGTGGTCGACCTCTCGATCGGCACCCCCGTCGACCCCACTCCACCGCTGGTGCAGCAGGCGCTCGCATCCGCGGCGAACGCCCCGGGCTATCCCACGGTCGCGGGGACCCCGGAACTGCGCCGCGCCCTGACCAACTGGTGGGCGCGGCGGCGCTCAGCCCGCCTCGCGGAATCCGAGGTCCTCGCAACCATTGGTTCCAAAGAAATCGTCGGCCTCCTGCCATCGCTGCTCGGACTGGGGGAGGGGGACGCCGTCGTCGTGCCCACGACCGCCTACCCCACCTATGAGGTCGGCGCCCGGCTCGCCGGGGCGACTGTCATTCCTGCCGACGACGTCGCCGCGTGGGAGGGCAACACCCGTGTCCGCCTCGTCTGGGTGAATTCGCCCGCGAACCCTACCGGCGCCGTGCTCGCGCACGAGGAATTGCAGCGCATCATCGCCGCTGCCCGAAACCTCGGTGCGGTCGTCGCGAGCGACGAGTGCTACGCCGAACTCCCGTGGACCCCCACGTGGGTGGAGTCCGGCGTGCCGAGCCTGCTCGCGGATGAGGAGACGGATGGGGATCGCAGCGGCCTGCTCGCGGCCTACTCGCTATCGAAACAATCGAACCTCGCCGGCTACCGGGCCGCGTTCATCGCCGGTGACCGCGAGCTGCTCGCGAAGATCTCGCTGCTGCGCAGGCACTTGGGCATGATGGTGCCCGCCCCCGTGCAGGCAGCGATGGTCGCCGCCCTCGACGACGACGAACACGTGATGCGAGGGCGAGAACGGTATGGGCGCCGTCGAGAAATACTCCTCGAAGCCCTCACCGCCGCCGGCTTCACCATCGACCACTCGGAGGCCGGCCTATACCTGTGGGCGCGGCGCGAGGGCACCGGCGACTGCTGGCAGCTCGTGGGCGAGCTCGCCGAGAAGGGGATCATCGTGGGTCCCGGCGCGTTTTACGGCAGTGCCGCCCGCGGCCACGTACGTATCTCGCTCACGGCGACGGACGAGCGAGTCGAGCACGCCGCCGCCCGCCTCGCCCCCTAGCGGGAGCGGTCGCCGTCGCGGCGGCCAGGGGCGGGCACCCGGGCACCGTGACGTTGGGCACAGGGGCCCCGAGACCGGTGCACCGGGCGCGTCCGAACAGCGATAGACTCAACAAGGATTTTGGTTCATCACTGGAGGGTTCTCACACATGTCCGAGGCAGACCGTACGCCGGCGACGTTCCGGGTCAACGATAAGGAACTTGAATTCGCTCGGGTCCCCGCGAGTGAAGGCAACGATGGCGTTCAGATCACGAACCTGCTGAAAGAAACGGGCTTGGTCACCCTCGACCCCGGGTTCATGAACACCGCGAACACCGAATCGCAGATCACCTACATCGACGGCGCGCAGGGGATTCTGCGCTACCGCGGCTATCCGATCGGTGAGCTCGCGGAGAAGTCGAATTTCCTCGAGGTCGCCTACCTCCTCATCTACGGGGAACTGCCCTCGCAGTCGGAGCTCGAAGGCTTCACCGAGCGGATCAACCGCCACACCCTCCTGCACGAGAACTTCCAGAAGTTCTTCACCGCCTTCCCGCTGAACGCTCACCCGATGGCCGTGCTCCAAGCCGGCATCGCGGGGCTGGGCACGTACTACCAGCACACGCTGAACCCTTTCGACGCCGAGCAGCTCGAGCGCGCCACGGTGCTCCTGCTGGCGAAAGTGCCCACGATGATCGCGAGCATCGCCAAACGCGCCGCGGGTCTGCCCCAGCTCTACCCGGACACCTCGCTCGGGTACGTGGAGGACTTCTTGCGGATGACCTTCTCCCTTCCCTACCAGGACCGCGATGTTGATCCGGTGCTCGCCGAGGCGCTCGACATGCTCCTGATCCTGCACGCCGACCACGAGCAGAACTGCTCCACCGCCACCGTGCGCATCGTCGGTTCCTCCGATGCCGATCTGTTCGCCTCGGTCTCCGCCGGGGTGGGCGCGCTGTCCGGCCCGGCCCACGGCGGCGCGAACGAAGCGGTCCTGCGGATGCTCAACCAGATCCACGAATCCGGTGACGACGCCGCTACCTTCGTGAACAAGGTGAAGAACAAGGAGGACGGGGTCCGCCTCATGGGCTTCGGGCACCGGGTGTACAAGAACTACGACCCGCGCGCCGCGATCGTGAAGAAGTCCGCCGACGAGGTGCTCACGAAACTCGGGGTCACCGACCCGCTGCTCAACATCGCCCGCGAACTCGAGGAGATCGCGCTGTCCGACGACTACTTCGTCGAACGGAAGCTTTACCCGAACGTCGACTTCTACACGGGCCTCATCTACAAGGCGATGGGCTTCACCACCGACATGTTCACCCCGCTGTTCGCGCTGGGCCGGCTCCCGGGGTGGATCGCTCAGTACCGCGAGATGATCAACGACCCGGCGACGAAGATCGGCCGCCCCCGCCAGGTGTACACCGGCGAAGGGGCCCGCGACTACGTCGCGATTTCGCAACGCTAGGAACGTGTAACGTGAAGAGGGGGCTGCCGGTGGCGGCCCCCTTTTTTTGATCTGTGAGGAGTGAAAATATGAGTGGGTGCCCCGTTTCGATAGAGAAGATCAAGGGGGCGTGGATGCTCCGTGGGCATGATCTCGTCCGCGAGGCGGCCCTCGACGACGTCACCTATTCCTCGCAGGTGTCCCGGTTCCTGCAGATCCCCAACGGGATGGACGGTGAGGAGCATGATGCCTTCCGGGCGCTCACCGACCGCTACCTCACCCACGAGCGGGTGCACGCACTCGAGCCGATGTTCACTCAGGTCGCCGAACAGGTCGTCGCGGGCGCGATCGACCGCGGCGGGGTTGCCGACGCCGTCGGCCTCGGGGCGCAGTTCGCCGTCCGGGCCTCGAGCGCGTGGCTCGGCTGGCCCGCATCGCTCGAAGCGGAGCTCCTGGACTGGGTGCGGGCGAATTGGGAGGCAACGAGATCGGGCCAGTTCGCCCGCACCGCCGCCGTCGCCGCCTGGTACAACTCCATCATCGCAGCGCTGCTCACCACCCGGCGGAACGCGCCGACCGACGACGTCACGAGCGAACTCATGAACGATACCTTCCTCGGCCGATCCCTCACCGAAGAAGAAATCACTTCGATCCTGCGGAACTGGACGGGCGGGGACCTGGGGTCGATGGCGCTGTGCGTCGGCGTGGTGCTCGCCTACCTCGCCGATCACCCGGATCTGCAACACCAGCTGCGCTCACCGGAGGTGACGACGGCGCGATGGCACCGGGTGATCGATGAGATCCTCCGCCTCGACGATCCGTTCGTGGCCAACCGCAGGGTCGCGACGCGTGAGGTGAAGCTCGGCGGTGAGCAGATCTTAGCCGGCGAACGGCTCCACCTGAACTGGACCGCCGCCAACCTCGACCCGGCCGTCTTTGACGGCTTCGACCCCGACGGCCACGCCGAGGATAACCTCGTGTACGGGATCGGGCGGCACGTGTGCCCGGGCCGGGAACTCGCCACCGTGCAGTTGCGGATCTTCACCCAAGCGGTGCTCGCACGAACCACGGTGATCGCCCCCGATGAGCACCCGCGCACGCGTTCGTTGCCTCCCGCCGGTGGTTACCTCGAGGTGCCGATCCGGCTCGACGCGGCATCCTGAGCGGCTCGCACCGGGGGAACTGCGGGTAGGTGATCTTAGTCCGAGCGCGTGCGCACCTGCTGGAGAATGTAGGTCGCGGTACGAAGGGTTAGATCGGGACGGGCCTCGCGCAGCTTTCTCACAGCTTCAGATCGGA